>JACOEF010000186.1 GCA_024998705.1 Nitrospira sp. | reverse complement strand
CAGGTGCAGGCGAAGCAGGCACCGCAACCGAAGCTGCAGCGGGCACGACTTCTTCTTTCACCTGAGACAACTTCAGATCTTTACCCATTTGTTCCGTGGCTGCCCGACAGACGGCGAGAAACCGCTTGGCGAAGGCCATCTTCTCCGTCGCCGCCTCGGCAGTTGCGTCCTTGGAACCAAGGTCGCCGACTTGGGCGCCAAGATTTTTGTACGTCGCCGGGACGATACCTTTGCTGGCCAACCGCAGATCGAACTCCTGGAAGGTTTCGGCATCCGTCGCCGGATCGATCCCTTCCGTGACCAGAAGCCCCTTCGCCGCAGCCAACACAGCCCGATACGACTTATTCACCGACAAGGCATATTGATGCTTCTCGACCAGCAACTTCGCCTGATAGAGCTCCTGATCGGCCTCTAACATCCGGTCGTCGATCATCTCCAAGGCGCCACCCGCGCACTCGCCGGGGCCCAGATCCTCCAGCACGAATTCCGCCTCACCTTCCCAATCGTAGTAATAGGTCGAGTCCTGCTCATAGGGCGGCACGATCGTGTAGGGGATCAGTTCGTCTTTGAGCACATTCTTCCCGACACGCGTGATGAACGACTGAAGACTCTCACCCGCCTTCCGGTCCCGACGGTACACGTCTACCAGATGCCGCACCGCCGCCGGAACACTCTTCGCCGGCAACTTGACTACCAGTTGTCCGATCTTCGGCGTACCGTCCACATGCCCGCCGAGATGCAACTCATAATGCGGAGCCGTATGTTCACCAAGACGCTTGCCCACCCCATGCAACCCGATGGTGGCGATATGATGCTGGGCGCAGGAATTATGGCAGCCGCTGATCTTGACGCTCACATCCCTCAGATCTTCCGGAACCTGGCCGGCGGGAAACACTTCCGCCAGCGCCCTAGCCATGCCCTTGGACGAGGTAATGCCTAATCCACAGGTATCGGTCCCCGGGCAGGCGATGATGTCTTCGACGAGTTCTGCGCCGGGATCGCCCAAGCTGTGCGTCACAAGCTCCTGGTAGAATTCCTCCAGCCGCCCTTCGGGAATCCACCGGATCACCATGTTCTGATTGATCGTCGTCCGGATGTTGCCGTTTGAATACCGTTCGGCCACATCGGCAACCACCCACATTTGGTCGCCTGTCAGATCGCCCATCGGCAACTTGATTGCCGCCGTCACAAAACCTACCTGCCGCTGCGGCACCACATTGGTGCGCTTCCAGGCCTGGAACGCGGAAGCCTGGCCATTGAGTGACACCGCGCCGTTGCCGCTCCCGTTGCCGTGCCCATGACCGTTGGAGGTGACGCCGGCCTTGGTCGGCATGATCAACGGCGGCACATCGGCATAATCCAGCAACTTGATCGGCTCGTGCATCGGCACGGCATATCCCATGGCCGCATAGGCCGCTTCCCAGCGACGCTTGAATTCGTCGAACCCGAGCTTTTCGATGACGAACTTCATACGCGCCTTATTGCGATTCTTACGGTTCCCGAGTGTGTCGAATACCTTGATCACGGCCTCGATGGTCGGAAGCAATTCGTCCATGGGGGTAAATTCTCTGAGCACTTGGGCCATGCGCGGCGTCGATCCTAATCCACCGCCTGCCACCATCCGGAACCCGAGGGTCCCGTCGGCCCGCTTCGCCGCGAGCAAACCAATGTCGTGAATGGGGGTGAGCGCGCAATCCTGCCGGCATCCGGACAGGGCAATCTTGAACTTCCGCGGGAGACTCTGATTCAACGGATTGCGTAGGAGATGGTAGGCCACCGTCTTTGCATACGGCGTGACATCGAATACTTCCCCCTGGCACACGCCCGCCAAATGACAGGCCGTGACGTTCCGTACCGTATTCGCACAGGCCTCACGCGTGGTCAGCCCAACCAAGGCCAACAGTCGCATCATCTCCGGAACATGCTTGAGCTCCACAAAATGCAGTTGAATATCCGGGCGTGTAGTAACGTGCCCGACACCCGTGGCGTACTGATCGGCGAGTTCCGCGACCTGGCGTAACTGATTGGCCGTCAGCCCGCCGAACGGAATCTTGATCCGCACCATCTGGACGCCAGGTTGCCGCTGGCCGTAAATGCCATATTGGAGCCGAAAGGGCTTGAAAATGTCGGTGGAGAGGTCTCCGCCCAGAACACGGTGGGCCTCCGCTTCAAACGTTTCGATTTCTTCCGCGATATGGGCCGGAATAGGCTCCGTTTTAATCGCCGGACGGAAAGCCACTGTATTGGGAGTCATCATGACGACCTCGTCGGTTGGAGAGTAGTGTGCGTATGCATAATTGAGGCTGACTTAAATGTGGTACATCAACGTGTGTTGCTCATCGAGGGCCCGCTGACGCTTGGCCAACTCTTCGACCGTGACTTCCGAAAGCACGCTCAATTCCGCCCGTTTCACGCGATCCCAGATATGAGCGAGCAGGGCCTCTTACTTGGCTCCTCGCGATGACGAATGTTTCGGACCGGTTTCTCCATTAGCCGTCAGAAGCGGGCCTTCCAGGGCATCGAGAATGTCCGCCACGGAGAGCTCCGAGGGCTTGCGGCTCAACACATATCCGCCTTGAGCCCCTCGCTGACTAATCACGACCCCGGCCTTTTTCATCGCATGAAGCACCTGTTCCAGGAACCGAGCCGGAATCGCCTGACGTTTGGCGATCGACTTCGCGCAGACCGGCTGCTCGGCATGGTGTAGCGCAAGGTCCACGGCGGCAATAATTCCGTAGGTAGCTCGAAGGCTCACCTTCATTTGCGAGTATTCCGATGGGGATTCATGGATCTCTATACCTTGCGCGCAACTTTCCTGTCAAGCAAGGACAGCTGCACACCCTCTCATCATCCTGCTGAACATGCGCCAGGATTGTTTTGAATGCGGCAGCTATCTATGCGACTGCTTTACCCTGAAGAATCGAAGAACCGCGGCTCTCCGGTGCAGCGCCTTCGGGCGCGATACCATGCGGCGAGAGCCAACACCAACCCCAGCTGCACACTAGGAGTTCGCCCCTGTCGTCCACACGTCATTACAACACATTTTTCATCATTGACATCATCCAGGGGCTGAGCAATAATCCCGCCCTCTTCTTCCTCGGTACCTTCATGACGCTGCGTTCATCGACATTTAGTATTCTCTTACTCAGCACGGACAGCGAGATCCAGACACACTACAAGGACCTGTTCGGCGAGCAAGCGGTCACCATCGGCCGCGAAGGGCTGTCGCTCCCGAAAGACATGGCCAAACGTGTCTACGATGCGGTCATCGTGGAGTCCAAGGCACCAGCCGCTACAGACCTTGGGAAACTGTTTTCTGGAATCGATCCTGGGCGCACCCTCTTGGTTGTAGGATCTCGAGCCGTGCTGAAACGAACGGCGACGTCGCTACATGCAGCCAAAGCCCTCAAGACAGATCTGCCGGTCTCCAATGGCGCAGGGGAGCAACCGGTGTGTTTGGATTCCTTTCTGGAACATAAGGTCGGAGATTTCGTCAAATGGATGCGGAACGGTTCCGGGAGAAATCTCCATCCAATGCTGATCGCGGCCGTGGAGCGCCCATTGATCTTGCTGACCCTGCGGGAAACCAAGGGGAACCAGATCCAAGCTGCAGAGTTGCTGGGCCTGAATCGCAACACGTTGAGAAAGAAAATTCTCGACCTGGACATTCCGGTCAAACGCGCCAGGGCAAGCTAGCGTCGCCGCCTATGAGACGCATCAATATCTCACCAGAGGCGTAGCATCCATACGCCCATAACATCCACCGGTCGCCAACTACCAACGGAGGGAAACTATGACCAAGGAAGAATTGATCGCAAAAATGGCGAACAGTGCCGGAATCACCAAAGTCGCCGCGACAGTGGCGCTCGAAGCCTTTACCGGCGCGGTCACCACCTCGCTCAAGAAAGGGAAACGTGTGACGCTGGTGAATTTCGGGACGTTTACGATTTCAAAACGGAAGGCACGGATGGGGCGCAATCCTCGGACCGGCGAAGCGCTGAAGATTCCTGCCGCCCGGATGCCCAAGTTCTCGGCCGGCAAAGAACTCAAAGCGGCGGTCAAGTAGACCTCGCTGTCCACTCCCATGACGTTTGACCGGCGAGGCGACCTGTTCTTTCCAGCAGGGAGAGAAAAACCTGTCTTGCCAAAGGGTTTCCTTGACACCCTTGGTGAGGCTGTATTAGCATCGCCGGGCGATAGGCGCGTAGCTCAGGGGGAGAGCGCTACCTTGACACGGTAGAGGTCGACGGTTCAAGACCGTCCGCGCCTACCATTTTTGTGCGCGCACACAGTTCGTGCTCCGACTGCCGGCAGCAAGGCGGTCGGCACGGCGTTGTATTTTTTGTAGGATTGACCGGAGTGGCCTCACAGCTCATTCACATTACCCTTCCTGGCGGAACTCGAAAACAGGTACCAGCAGGATGCACCGTCCGCGAGGCCCTGACCCCGGAAGGGGGACGCCTCGACGCCAAGGTGTTGGCCGCCAAGGTCAACGGCGAGGCCATGGATCTGTCACATCCATTAACGCAGGACGCTGCCATTGAGCCCTTGACCTTTGAGTCTGCGGAAGGGCGCGAGGTCTATCGTCACAGCAGCACCCACATCATGGCGCAGGCCGTGAAGGAAGTGTTCCCGTCCGCACAGCTCACCATCGGTCCGGCACTCGACGATGGATTCTATTACGATTTCGCCTTCGATCGTCCCTTCACTCCGGAAGATCTGGAAAAAATCGAGGCTCGTGCCATTGAGATTACGAAACGTGGCCTGACGGTCACTCGCAGCGAGCTGTCCAAACAGGACGCCATCAAGTTTTTTCAGGAACGCGGAGAAGCCTACAAAGTCGAGCTGATCAACGGCTTCGACGAGGCATCTCCTATTTCGCTGTATCGCCAAGGAGAGTTTGTTGATCTCTGCCGCGGACCGCACCTCCCCACGACCGGGTATGTGGGCGCCTTGAAGCTGCTGTCGACCGGGGGCGCCTATTGGCGCGGTGATGAGCGGAACCCGATGCTGCAGCGGGTTTACGGCACGTCATTCCCGTCCAAAAAGGAACTTGATGCCCACCTCGCGAAGTTAGAAGAGATCAAGCGCCGCGACCATCGCAAGCTCGGCAAGGAACTCGATCTCATTACGATTCAGGACGAGATCGGTCCCGGCCTGGTGCTGTGGCACCCCAAGGGCTCGCTCATTCGGTTGCTTATCGAAAACTTCTGGCGGGAGCAACATATCAAGGACGGCTACGACCTGGTGTATTCACCTCACGTCGCCAGGCTTGACTTGTGGAAGACCAGCGGTCACGTCGACTACTATCGCGAAAACATGTTCGCGTCGATGAAGGTGGAGAACAGCGAGTATCAGCTCAAGCCGATGAACTGCCCCTTCCATATCATGATCTACAAATCCCATCTACGCAGTTATCGGGATTTGCCGATCCGATATGGGGAATTGGGCACCGTCTACCGTTATGAACGGACCGGCGTGCTGCACGGCCTGTTACGCGTCCGTGGCTTTACTCAAGATGACGCCCATTTGTTTTGCCGGCCCGATCAGATCGAGGGCGAAGTCAGTCGCGTGCTGGACTTTACGTTTTTCGTCCTCGGCACATTCGGCTTTACCGAGTTTGAAGTCTATCTCTCGACCCGTCCGGAAAAGTCCGTCGGCTCCGAGGAAAACTGGACCATCGCCACCAATGCGCTGGAAGCTGCGCTCAAGAGTCGCGGTGTGGCCTACGAAGTGGATCCCGGCGAAGGGGTCTTCTACGGCCCGAAGATCGATAT
>JACOEF010000567.1 GCA_024998705.1 Nitrospira sp. | reverse complement strand
GGTATCAAGAGGTACGGGAGACGCGCGGGATCGACCAAGAGGACACCCAGGCCTACGGTTGCCGCGGCGATGAGCGGGACGGTGAACCGTTGGTCGCGATCAGCGAGAAGCCTGTCGTTCTGTTCCATAGGGCAAGAGGGGAAGAGGATTAAACGGCCGCTGCCGGTACTGACGACAGCGGGACGATATTAGCCGGTTTGCGCGCGCCTGCTTGTCTGGACCGTCGATGTTCTGAGGATCGAGGACGGTATCGCGCTTTGCCCCATGGAGTGTTCGTACCGCAGGGAGGCCGCGCTCTGGCTGAACGGAATATTCAGCCGGCTGCGCACCTCGTGTTCTAACCCGTCGCGAAGCTGAACGAGTTGTGCGGCATCGAGGTGGTCGGTAAACACATAGGCGCGATATTCGCCGGGAATGCCCTTGTAGTATTCCGCCACCTCACGATAGTCGACATCGAGGCTATGGAGCCGATCCCTCGATTTCGGGCAGGTATAGGTCCAGATGTTCGGCATGGTTTCGACGGCTTCGTCGAAGTAGGGTGTGCCGGGATAGGTCGTGATGACGCTGGCATCGAAGTCGTCCGGTTTGACCGCCAGCAACCAGTCCTGTGTCGCGCGAATGGTTTCGGCTGATTCTCCGGGATGGCCGACCGACATGAGCGCCTTGACCTTCAAGCCGTGCCGTCTGGCGATGTCGATGCAGCGTGTATTGTCGGCGAGGCTGGCCTGCTTTTGGATGTTGGCGAGGATTCGCTCATGGCCCGACTCGAAGCCCACCAGGATCCACCGGAAACCGACTTCATACATGGCCTGAGCTTGGTCCTCGGTGAAGAGCTCGGCCTTAATGAACCCGCGTAGCCGGAACTCAACACCCAGGCGTCGTTGGGTGGCGGTGATGAGCTGCATCAACTCGACGAGGCCGGGATTCACGTTCAGTTCATCGTCGTACAGCATAAATCCGTTGATGCCGTAGGTGTGATGGATGTGGACCATCTCGTCAACGATATTGGCCGCGCTGCGCATTCTCGTGCGGCGGAGCATCGGGCTTTTTCTGCCCCCACGGAAGCCGCAGCCGAAGGGGCAGCCGAGTTGCGCGATCATCGAGAGCGCCCGGACGCCGTCGATGGAATAGTGGTAGCCGTCGACGTCGACCAAGTGTCGCGCCGGGAATGGGAGCGCGGTCAGTTGGTCGTTGGTCAGGAAGAGGCTCGTTGAAGGATCGTCGCCGTCCACCAGCTTCGGCGGGTGAGCGCTGAGCGCTTCGAACACCGCCTGCTCGCCGTCGCCGGCGACCAGCACATCGAACATGTCTTCCAGTTGCCGAAGAGCGGTCTGGCCGCGACCGGTCACCTGGCGTTTGCGTTCTTGCCGGGAGGCGGCATGGACCAACGTGACGTGTGGTCCGCCTAGGATGATGCGCGCATGGGGTCGCACAGCTCGGATCGCCCGCTGCAGCTTCGTGGCAGCCGGCATCTGAGGCGTCGTGGCG
>JACOEF010000829.1 GCA_024998705.1 Nitrospira sp. | reverse complement strand
GCATCCGCGCAACTTCAAGGATCGTACCGAAGCCGGGATGTATCACAAACATATGGCCGGTCCGCCGATGAAAGAGTTGGTGAAACTCAGCAAAGGCCGCCGGATCTTTGTCATGCAATGCGGGTTCCATGCGTACATGGAGAGCTGGGGGGTGGCCATCACCAATCCGTACTTTGCCAAGACGGACGACCATGGCCGGTTTACCCTGACCAATGTGCCGCCGGGCACCTATAAGCTGGTGATCTGGCATCCCTATATCAGGACGGCGACGGAGCAAACTGTCACCATCGGTCCGAAGGAGACCGTTGAGACCACAGTGGGGGTTCCGGCGCCGACAGGGCGACTCTATGCCAACGAGGTGCTGGACCATGCCTATACCCGCTACAACGTGACCGAGGAAGCGAAGAAGGAAATCGATCCGTTGCTTCAAAAGCAGGGGCATTGAAAGAGGACGGAAGCGGTCAACCCACGCGATCAGGAGCTGATCGCGTGGGTTGACGGCTGATAGCTGAAAGTCGAGCGGCCATGACCAGAACAATGGGAATCAACATCGTGCTGGCAGCGGTACTCCTGATGGGCTTCCAGGCTCATGGGCTTGTCCACGCCGACCATGAATTGCCAAAGCCGCCGCCGCTCTGGTCCCCGCTTGATGATGTGGAGCGGCTGGCGCTGATCGAGGTGCCGAATGGGTTGGCTGAGGTGCCGGCCGGCCCGTTCCTGATGGGAAGTGATCCGAAGTTTGATCGGGCAGCGGGGCCGCAGGAACTGCCCCAGCATCAGGTCT
>JACOEF010000566.1 GCA_024998705.1 Nitrospira sp. | reverse complement strand
TTCCTTCCGGTACTTCTCCGCGCTGGTGGAAGACAGACGTCTCTACCCAAACCCCGTTTACAACTCGCTGGGCAACCGTTTCGTACGCAGATTTGTACTGCATCAAGCAGTGATGTGTCGTCACCAAGATACTATTCAACCGAAGGCTGAACGCCACGTATCCTGTTGGGTCTAATGGAGCTGTAATGTCTCTCGGGTGATTAACTATATGATGCACGGGAATCCGATCGACGTACAATCCCGGGATATACGATCCCTTAGGTGTTGGCAATAATGATTCTCCGATGTACGTACGGGAGCTTGGGGATTCGACGCAGACCAGAATCCCTTCTATTGTGAAGCGAGTCTGCCGTTCAAGCGCCCAAATCATCGCGGAAAGGGCA
>JACOEF010000828.1 GCA_024998705.1 Nitrospira sp. | reverse complement strand
GCAAGGAAATTTCCCCCGACAAGGGCTCCGGCCAGGTTGCTTCTGGTGGCCGTGACGCATGACCACACCCTTGCAGTGCCAGCACCACAAGGCCCATCGACATGAATGCCAAATTTGTAGACTTGATCGCGTGAATCCCAGGTCTGTCCATATGCGCTCTTCTTTCGGTGTTTCCTCGACACAAAATACATACCACGCAAACTCACTTGCCTCAAGTCTCTGATGCGTTTTGGCTCATTTCAACCACTCGTCGGTCGCGTCCAAACTTGATGCAACAGACAGCATGACAATACCGATGTCGAGCTGGTCGTCGGCGGATCTCGACTCAGCCCTCCCTGACGTAGAACGTATGTACGAAGCCTGAATGCCTCAAGGTCGAATCCCGTTGACCGATAAAGGGAAGGTAGGAAAGGCTTGCCTCGCACACCGTGCCGGCACACACGGATCCTGTAAGCCGATACCCTAGAGCGCCCACGAACCATCCGGCCGCAGACGAAACTGATCATACGATGAGTATCGCCCCGTTCCCCGACAACGAACCCCAACGGATCGAAGCTCTCATGCGGTATGAGATCCTCGATACCGATCCGGAAACGGACTTTGATGATCTTGTGCAGCTGGCGGCCCGGATCTGCCAAACGCCGATCGCGCTGATCAGCCTGGTTGATCCACTGCGGCAATGGTTCAAGGCGAAGGTGGGAATCGCGGCCTGTGAGACCTCGCGCGATATGGCCTTCTGCGCCCATGCCATCCTCCAGCGCGACATCCTGGAAGTCCCGGATGCACTCGAAGACGAGCGGTTTGCGACCAACCCCCTCGTGACAGGAGAGCCCTTCATTCGGTTTTACGCCGGGGCACCGCTCATCAGCACGGAAGGGTATAGCCTCGGCACACTGTGCGTGATCGACCAAACACCGCGTCATTTGACGACGGACCAACGGAAGGCCCTGACCGTCCTCGGGCGGCAAGTCCTCAGTCAGCTTGAGTTGCGCTTGCGGAATCTGCAACTGGCGAGAACCCTGACAGCCCACAAACAATTCGAATTACTCCACACGCGGATACTCTTCGCCTTTGACCACGCCATGGAAGGGATCGCCCTCCTGGATCAATCCGGGCGCTACACCTACATGAACCGGGCACATGCGAACATCTACGGCTACGAGACCGCCGAACTGATCGGGAAATCGTGGAAACATCTCTACG
>JACOEF010000827.1 GCA_024998705.1 Nitrospira sp. | reverse complement strand
GTGGGGGTGGCGCGAAACTCCTCTACCCCTTTCTCAAGGGGTTCCGAGAAGGCATCCTCGTCGTCTCCGATGCCCAATTTGCCAATGCGCGCGGCTATCCCAATGTGGGACTGCGAATCTACGGGCCCCCGCCCCAACTCGCCTACGTAGACCACGTGCCTGCAAAGCCGGCGCTCGATCCGGATGAAGCCATTGTCTAAGCACGATGCCGAGCATCCGTCGTCTCACCTTGTACCTACGGCAGCGGCCGGACGAGCAAGCGCTCTATCAGTATCTGATGCGCAAAAGCCCAG
>JACOEF010000403.1 GCA_024998705.1 Nitrospira sp. | reverse complement strand
TATGCAGGTGGACTCTGTGCGAAACCTGCGGCTTCTTGTCACCCTTGCTTCCGCGATAAATGGACAGCGTGTGACTGCATTGCATTCATCCGGCCTGAGGAGGTTGCTTCGATGCTGACCCAATGCTTAGGGAAATCAGATCTGTCCCGGGCAGGTTCAGTTCGGAACCATGCTGACGTGTTTGATTCGGGCCAGTGCGTTAACAAGGTGACTGACATGAGTTGCGAAAAGTAGGGCATGAAAACACCATCTCACGCATAGGCTACGGGCAATGAGCAAGTCGACTACTAATCCATTCATTACGATCATTGTTCCTTGCCGTAATGAAGTGCGCTTCATAGGAAGCTGCCTTCTTTCCATTCTTGCCAATGCGTATCCGAAGGATCTGGTTGAAATTCTTGTGGTTGACGGGCTGAGTGATGATGGGACGCGAAAGGAAGTCGAACGAATAGCCGCAGATCATCCATCGGTAAGAATGCTAGATAACCCAAAACGAACGACTCCTGCGGCCTTGAACGTGGGGATTCAGCAAGCCAAAGGAGATGTCCTCATCCGGATGGACGCTCATGCGACGTACCCTGTCGACTACATATCAAAGTTGGTAGAGTGGCAACGCAAAACGGGCGCGGACAATGTCGGAGGAGTACGAATTGCGGTTCCGGCTGATCAAACGCCCATGGCCGTTGCCATTGCTCGTGGCGTGTCACACCCTTTTGGCGTCGGGACGTCACATTATCAAGTCGGGCTCACTGAGCCTAAACGGGTGGATACGGTATGGGGGGGATGCTTCAAGAAGGAGCTGTTCAAGACGGTTGGCCCGTTTGACGAGCAATTCATCAGAAATCAAGACGACGAGTTCAATCATCGTCTCATTGGTCAGGGCGGGCGGGTGTTGCTCGTGCCCGATGTATATGCCTTTTATGTGGCACGAAACTCGCTGTCTAAGTTGTGGCGTATGTACTATCAATATGGATATTTTAAGCCACTCACTGCACAGAAGCTCGGTAGAATTATGACCGGAAGGCAACTGGTCCCCGCCATAATGGTCTTGGCAGGAGCGTTTTCTTTGGCCTTGGGGGTGTGGCTTCCCAAGTCACTTTTTTTATTCTTCAGCTTGGCAGCCACCTATTTGCTCGCAACACTCGCCCTAGGAGCCCAGATCGGCATCAAAGATGGGTGGCTGTGTGGCCTCTGGATGCCGGTTGTTTTCTTGACGATTCATCTCAGTTACGGAGTTGGATTTCTCCAACGCGTGCTGACCCTGTGGTGGTTGCCGAAGCAAGGCGTTTTCGATGGGGCCACAACACCTCTCTCACGATAGTTCACGAACCTCATTGATGCTGGTTGGTTGGGTATGAGGCCGACACCAATCGAAATGGAGGCGGATCGCCTCCGCGAGGTTGCGGCGCGACGCGCGCGAGATCTGCCCCTGGAACGATATTCGCTGTCTAATCCTGGGCAGCTGTTCATGCTCCAGGATCGGGAGCGCCGGGTACTGCGCCTGTTATGTAAGAACCATCCGGAAGTGCTCAGCGCGGGCCAAGTTCTCGAAGTGGGGTGCGGAACTGGCCTCTGGATTCGTGACCTTATTCGATGGGGAGTGAGTCCGGCGCGCATCACTGGGGTGGAGCTCTTAGAGGAACGGGCACGTGAGGCGAAACAACTGTGTCCGGCAGACGTGTCGATATATTGCGGGAACGCAGTGACGCTAGCCTTCCCGGATCATGCATTTGATCTCGTTATTCAGTCCACCGTGTTTACATCCATCCTTGACGATGAGGTGCAACAGGGGCTGGCTCGAGAAATGCTCAGGGTTCTGAAGCCAGACGGCGTCATCCTCTGGTACGACTTTCGTGTGAACAACCCATGGAATGCAGACGTTCGCGGAGTAACCAGGGGCACTGTTCATAACCTATTTCCAGAGTGCCGGGTGCAACTTCGCGCTATTACGCTCGCTCCGCCCTTTGTTCGTCGTGTGGCGCCAGTTTCTTGGATGGCCTGTAATCTTTTGAGCGTGCTGCCGTTTCTCTGCACACACTACCTCGGGACCATCCGGAAGATGTGATGCTATGAATGAGCGCTGGATTCCTTTCCATGCCCCCTCTATCAGCGAAGAGGAAATTGCGGCAGTGGGTGAGACTTTGCGGTCAGGTTGGCTTACGACAGGCAGCAGAGTCAGAGAATTCGAGGAGGAGTTTGCCAGACGGGTAGGAGCTAAGTATGCGGTGGCGACGAACTCGGGAACGGCCGCGCTCCACATCGCCTTGGAAGCGCTCGGGGTTGGAGAGGGCGATGAGGTGATGGTTCCGACAATGACTTTCGCAGCGACAGCAGAAGTGGTCCACTATTTGGGGGCAAAGCCGGTTTTGATCGATTGTGAGTCGGTCACACTCAATCTAGACCTCAATGCCCTCGACCACGCCATAACCAGCCGCACCAAAGCCATTGTGCCCGTCCATTTCGGCGGACATCCGTGTGAAATGGATCAAATTCGTGACCTTGCTCAGCGACACCAGTTGGCTGTGGTGGAGGATGCAGCTCATGCGTTCCAAGCGCAGTATAGAGATCGGCCGATAGGGGGCATCAGTGATGTCACGTGCTTCTCGTTTTACGCCACCAAATCCCTCACCACAGGAGAGGGAGGGATGGCCACTACCGACAATGCCGCATGGGCCAACCACATGCGTTGCATGACACTGCATGGGATCACGAAGGATGCCTGGAATCGCTACACGGCCGCCGGGTCATGGTTCTATGAGATTCAATTTCCCGGGTTTAAATACAACATGACCGATATTTCTGCAGCCATCGGTCTTGTTCAGCTGGAGAAATCCGATCAGTTTCTCATTGCACGGACGGAGATTGCCGCAATGTACAGCGCGGCCTTTGCGGACCTCCCAGAGCTGCATTGCCCTCGGGCAGAAACTCATGTGGATCATGCCTGGCACTTGTACGTCATTCAATTAGAGTTGAGTCGATTGAGAATTTCGAGAAACGAATTTATCGACGCGTTGAAAAAGGAAAATGTCGGCGCATCGGTTCATTTTATCCCGCTCCACCTGCATCCCTACTATCGGAAGACGTTCGGTTATCGATCCGAGGATTTTCCTCAGGCCAGTGCGGTGTTTGATCGAATTGTTTCTCTCCCTATCTACCCTAAGATGACTCTGGAGGATGTGCAGGCAGTGATTCGTGCAGTCCGGACTGTTGTCGCACAATACCGGCGGTGATCAAGCGCGGATTCGATATCTTGATCTCCACGCTGGGAATTGCTCTTCTCGCGCCCGTGTTTGCGACCATAGCACTGCTCGTCAGAATCGATTCCCCTGGGCCGTCGTTTTTTCGACAAGAACGAATAGGGCGACACTTTCGACCGTTTAAGATCCTCAAGTTTCGTACGATGATGCATGCCAAATCCGACGATCTGTGTCTGACGGTAGGAGAGGACAGTCGAATTACCGCGGTCGGACGATGGCTCCGGCGATCCAAACTGGACGAACTCCCACAATTGTTTAATGTCATCGCAGGGGACATGAGCTTGGTGGGCCCACGCCCTGAGGTTCGTCGATACGTCGAGATGTTCCGCGACGATTATGCAGAGATATTGTCCGTTCGGCCTGGGATTACAGACTTGGCTTCGGTCAAATATCGAAATGAAGCGGCTATGTTAGGGCAGGTAAACGATCCCGAATTGCTCTATGTCACTAGGATCCTTCCTGACAAGATCCGTCTTGCCAAGGCGTATCTCCGACACGCGTCCTTCTTTGCTGATCTCTCGATCCTAATGAAGACCCTTTTTAGCCATCGCTGATCGCCTCGAAGCAACGGTCTGTTCCCAATTGAAGTGGGTACCCCGTGTTACTTTCTCTCTGTAGATCGTATGCCGAAGGGCCCGGGGTTCGATTATCTAGATGATCTCGGGACTGGATTCGCCTCACGGAGACAAGGTATTCTTCCAGCCCGAAATGTGGAGACCGAGTCCGCAGGGGGGTTGATCGGAGTATGCCATGACGGTTCCGTTCGGCACATCGTTCACGATCGTGCAACGGCGCTTGCTATTGTTTAGCGCCCACCTGATCCTTGCCGCCTTCTCCAATTGGCTGGCTTTTCTGCTTCGTTTCGATGAAGACATTCCCGCTCAGCAGTGGGACCTGTTCGCATCCCTGCTTCCGTTGTTATTGACCCTTCGCGGGCTCAGCTTTTATCCCTTCCGGCTCTACGACGGTCTCTGGCGTTATACAGGCCTGTGGGATGTCCGGGATTTGGCCTTGAGCATCGCACTCAGTACGGCGGCCTTTGCTGCGGTCGTCCGATTGGGAGCTAGGCTGACGGCCTATCCTTCTTCTGTTTTTATGATCGATGCCCTGCTGCTCCTCTGCCTCTTGACCGGATTGCGGGTAGCTCCTCGCCTGAGCCGGGAGGCGGGAGGGATCGGGACCGGTCTGAAGCGTGTGTTAATTATCGGAGCCGGTGATGCCGGGGCCATGATCGTCCGCGAGATGCGGAACAATCCTTCCTATGGCTATCGCCCGATCGGTTTCATCGACGACGAGCCGCGAAAGGCCGGGCATCGCATCCACGGCGTGAAAGTATGGGGAGGACGAGACAGCCTGTCCCACGTCATCACTCAGACGGGGCCCGATGCGGTATTGGTCGCCATGCCGAGTGCGCCTTTAGGCACGATTCGTTCGATCGTGAAGGTTCTCGAACCGTTCCATCTGCCGATTCAAACGCTGCCGAATTTACGGGATTTGTTGCAATGTCGAGTTGAAATCGACCAAATCCGCGACCTGTCCATCGAGGACTTGCTTGAGCGAGCTCCTGTCGATCTGGACCCGGAGCCGCTCAGGCGCCTCATTCAAGGAGAACGGATCTTGATCACCGGAGCCGGGGGGTCGATCGGGTCGGAACTGTGTCGGCAGGTAGCCAAGCTGTCTCCCGCGTCGCTGATATGTCTCGATCGTGCTGAAAACGGTCTCTTTACTGTTGTGAATGAATTGATCGCTGGGGGCCATGGTTTCGTCATCCCGCGGATCGGCGATGTCACCGAGGTCGGCCAGATGAACCGGTTGTTTGCCGAATACCGCCCGACACTAGTGTTTCATGCTGCTGCGCATAAGCATGTGCCGCTCATGGAGGGAAATCCCTGCGAGGCTGTTTTGAACAATGTCGGCGGGACCAGGGTGGTCACGGAAGCCGCCCATCGACATGAAGTGGATCGGTTCATTCTGATCTCGACCGATAAGGCGGTGAATCCGGTCAGCGGGATGGGGGCGAGCAAGGGGGTGGCGGAGCTGCTCGTGCAGAGGTTGGCCCGGACGTCCCGGACGGTGTTTGCTACCGTGCGATTCGGGAATGTGTTGGGTAGCAACGGCAGTGTGGTCCCGCTTTTTCTGGGGCAGATCAAAGCGGGCGGGCCGGTGACGATTACGGACCCGAACATGCGTCGCTATTTCATGCTGATGACCGAGGCCGTCCATCTGGTGCTCCAAGCAGCACGGTTGGCCAGGGGCGGGGAGCTCTTCGTCCTGGAAATGGGCGAACAGATCAGTGTGCTCGAGATGGCGCGTAATCTGATTCGTCTCTCCGGATTGGTCCCCGACAAAGATATTCCCTTGACCTATCTTGGCTGCAGGCCGGGCGAGAAACTGACGGAGGAACTGGTTGCCGGTCACGAAACGGTGGAGGCAACCTCAGTCTCCAAAGTGCTCTGTATTCGGCCTGATCCTGCGCGCGATCTCGCTCAGTTGTCCGGGCTCGTGGCCAGACTGGAGGAATCTGCGGCGGAGGGCAATGTGTCACAGGTCCTGGCGCTCCTCGGGGTCATCCTCCCCACCTACTGCCCGGCGGGCACATCGTTGATCCACGAGGGGGGCGGCGAGACCGATGGCCTCCTGTCCGACGACCCTGGCCAGTCGCCTGCCGGTATTGCAACGGTCGCCGGCGTTGCGCCGACTGTTCCGCACAGGCGGGAATGATGCGTCGTTACCGTGCTCTGGCGGAGAGTCCGGCCTCAGGGCTCATGGTCATACCCTCTCTTGTTGTTCCTGCTCGGCCTGCCTTGTGAAAATCTGTCGCCGTTCATTCGTACTCAATCTCGGCCTGATGCTGTGGCTCCTTCTGAGTGGGATTGCCATGGCCTCCAGCAATGTGCCGCTGCACCACTGGAGTTATGACGCCATTGAGCGCCTGATTGCGCTCGGTGTGATCGACCGCGCGTTGATTGGTGCCAAACCGTTCAGCCGTATGCAGGCGGCGCAATATGTGAATCGCGCCATCGAGCGGGTCCGCGCAGATGAGGTCGAGTTGGACGGGCGAGAGGCGAT
>JACOEF010000565.1 GCA_024998705.1 Nitrospira sp. | reverse complement strand
GCGTCTCGAAAAGGAAACGCTCATTAATCGAAGTGGTGATCTGTATTTCTTCCTGACCAACGAAGAACGGGACATCAATCGGGAGATCAAGAATGTCGATCTGAACAATGGCGAGGAAGCCAAGCTCCTTGGTGAACTTATCTGCAACGAGGTACTGAAGGAACAACGAAAGTATCGCTATCCCGACAATAAGAAGGACCTTGAGTTTAATCGATTTTGCGATTTACTCCCGATCGGGAACCGCTTCGATGGCGCGTTACAGTTCTCGGTTATCACGCCACTCAACGATGAGTACGAGCTATATGACAACGCCAAGTGTCTGCTCGACAGCTCACCTGAAGGAGGCAGCATTCTGGTCCGCTTGGGCAATGACGAGACTCTGGGCCGCGAGCTCCGGACATACCTCCAGACAGAGAAGTATGTTCGCCATAAGAACGATGGCACACTTCCAGAGTCGGCGAAGCGCATTTTCCGCGACATATCCGGAAACAACCAAGACCGCCTAGCCCGTCTAGTCTCACTTTTAGGTGAGACGTTCGCCGGAGCCGACTTCTATGCTGCCGGCCAGCCCTTGAAGCTGAAAGCCTCCACGCCATTGGCCGCGCTCGACGAATCGCTGGGTTATCTCGTCAAGAACACCTTCAATAAGATGGGGTACCTGAAGCGGCTGTCTCTGGAGCCATTGAAGGAAATTCAGGCCATCATTCGGAGTAACGACATCGGTCAGCAGACAATGATCTTGGCAACCGAGGAGGGCAACAAGCAAGCGATAGATGACCTCCGCAATTATATCGCCCTAATGTCATCCAGTAATAAGCAGATCGTGCTCCAGGACATGATCGATAAGCGGTACTCACTACGCCCG
>JACOEF010000432.1 GCA_024998705.1 Nitrospira sp. | reverse complement strand
CGAGTCACCAATTTCATCATTCTCTCCATTGACAGTTTTGTTGCTCAAGACTAGCCTGTCGCTGTTTTTGACGCGAAGAGGATACCTGGCGCGAGCCGTGATGCGAACGCGCCGCTGACGCAATTTTCAGGAAGACGGATCGCCTCAATGGCTGAACAAAAGGAAGAGAAATCGAAGCTGCCGTTGACCGGCATGGTGGCGTTGCTGTTGGCGGTGGTCAGCAGTTGGATCATCTACGAAGTGCCGCTCAAGACGTCGCGGCCGATTGAGAAGGAAGCGGAGAAGACGGCGTATGTGACGGTGGATCGTGTCCAGACCCGACTATGGCAGGATCCGTTCGAAGCCGTCTCGGCCCATGAGATGAAAGAAAAGACGTCTTCGTCAGGGGGGGAACCGAAGACGGCCTCGCATCATGATTTCCGCAGTCTGATCGAGGCGATTAAGGTCACGGGTGCCCCGACTACGTTTCGTATGGTCCCGGTCTTTGTGGACGGCAGTCCCTATGCGAATGGCGTGGAGTCCAGACTCAAAGATCGGTATGCCGTGGTCTCGGCGTTAGGGGCGGCCGGTTACATCCCGGAATCCGGCGAGTATATCCGCTATTTTCGGTGGGAGCGGAAATCGGGCGCACCACAGACCGTGCCGGTTGAATGGTTTCGTCCTGAGTCGACGGCTACCGATACGGTTGAGAAGCCGCATCTCTTAGTCCTGTGGATCAAGGATCAGGATGTTGCTCCGCATCCCCTCCAGGCTCTGGGGGAATTGGTGGATCACTTGAGTGTGACGGCCGCCGGTTACAGGGTCCTCGGTCCGCGCTCGTCGGGGAGCCTGGCGGCCATGCTCAGCGAATTGCGGGCGAAGGATTCTGACGTCACCGCACTGAAGGGCACCATGTTCTATTCCTCCTGGGCGACGGCGGCGAACGCGTTCTTGTTTACCGACGCGCAACAGCAGGCGGAGGGATCTGGGGTTGAGGCGGCATTCGCAGCGCGCGGGCTTGTCTTGATCCGCACCATCGACACCGATGCAGCATTGGCTGAACAGCTTGTCGAGGAGTTAACGCGCCGTGA
The DNA here is from genome assembly GCA_024998705.1 of Nitrospira sp. Classification (GTDB taxonomy): domain Bacteria; phylum Nitrospirota; class Nitrospiria; order Nitrospirales; family Nitrospiraceae; genus Nitrospira_A. The sequence continues at coordinate 1,779 of JACOEF010000432.1, read as the reverse complement.
TGTGAATTTGTGCATTCCGCCGTCTGTGCCAGTGGATTGCCAGCCGCCTCACGTGGCCCTGATCTCGGAGTGGGATACGCTCTATGGGCGAGCCCTGCCGCGCACCTTCATCGCCGTGGCTGAGAACATGGCCAAAAGCAGCGATGGTCGGGTTGGCAAACTGCTCGACCAGGACCTTCACCGGCTTCGTGCCGACAACTGGCCGTCATGGGTGCATCGCTACTCGTACCTGGCCGGCCTGGACGGGGAGTTGCCTCCGAAGGGAGACGGCAAGGAAGGGGCGGGTACACAGGTCAAAGGGAAAGCGAGCGACAAGCTTGCCGGTGTGCCGTCGGGCAGTGAGGAAGTGCCGACCGGTCGTAGTCAGCTGGATTATCTCCGTCGTCTGGCGGAGATGTTGAAACGTGAGGGCACGGAGTTTCGCGCGGTCGGCGTCTTGGGCAGCGATGTGTACGACAAGCTGATGATCCTGCAGGCATTGCGTGCCGACTTTCCCCACGCGGTCTTTTTTACGACCGATCTCGATACCAGGCTGCTTCATTCAGCCCAGGGCGCGTGGGCGCGCAATCTGATCGTCGCCTCGCATTTTGGGTTAACCCTCCATCCGGAGCTTCAATCTCCGATCCCACCCTTCCGTGACAGTTACCAGACCGCCTTGTTCTACTCGACATTGCGGGCGGTCGACCATCTGTTGCCTGGCGTGAAGCCCGGCGAGGTACGGGCGCGTGCGTCCCAGGCGACCTTTTCGATGGCGGGAAAGCCGCGGCTCTATGAAATCGGCCGGCATGGTGCGGTGGATCTGAGCGTGGATGAACCGGGGGAAGAGCGGCAGATCCATCCTCCGCGTCCGGACCTCAATCCTGCGTCCGGTATGCTCGGTTTGCCGAATGCCGATACGATCGGATTGTCCGTCTTGGCCCTGGCGGCCGCGCTGCTCTGCGCGCTGCTGTTGAATAGCGAGTTGCTGAATCTGCTGTGCGCACGCTCGCATCGAGTCATCGTGGTTTCGCCTCTCCTGTTCGGGGTGGTGCTGGCCGGCTTCTGTTGGTGGGCCCTGCGTGACGGGTCGGAAGGGGAGCCGTTCAGTGTGATGCAGGGCGTCAGTGTATGGCCGACGACGTTCATTCGCCTCCTCGCCGGTGCTCTCTGCGGGCTCTTCTTGTACTACTCGTGGATGCGGTTGCGAGCGAACGATCGAGCATTGACCGGAAGATTCGAACTCCTTCCCTCCAACGCCGCCGGAAAGATGTCCCGCTCACCGCTGAGCCTCCACTACTGGATGCCTCACGCTGACGGGTCGGCCAGGGCCGAAGACCTCTGGCATGAATATCAAACGCTGGGGCGCTGGACGCACCGATTGAGTCGGATACTTCCGCAAACCCTGTGTTATCTCCTGCTCGGATAGTGCTTGATGCAGTTATTCGGTCGGCCTTCCTTGCCCTGTCGGGGTTCGGCCTGTTTTGATATCAATCAGTTTGTTCTATGGCTGAGCGTGGTGGGAATGACGGTGCTCATGTTCTACGTGGTGGATGCCACGAGGCTGTGCCGGCGGTTGATCAAGATCATGATTGCCACCAACATTCAGTGGCCTGCCGCGTTACTGACGAAAGAGGCTGCGCGCCATGCGACGGACACGACGATCCTGAATGAATGGTTGGGAATCGAACTCATCGCACAGCGTACCGGCATCATCAGTGTCATGCTCTACTACCCCTTCATCATTCTATTCCTGATGGGGGTGGCTCGGCATACGTATTTTGACCGCTGGGATTTTCCCGT
>JACOEF010000826.1 GCA_024998705.1 Nitrospira sp. | reverse complement strand
CGGCCCGCTCTTCCGGCAATCGAACTTGTCCCGCGTCGCCCCACAGTCGTTCGAGGGCGTAGTGTTCGCGAATATCCTTTTGGAAAATGTGGACGATCACGTCACCAAAGTCCATGACGACCCACTTGGCGGACGAGGCTCCTTCAGTGCTGAGCGGCCGGTGACCTTGCGCCGTGAGCACATCGCTCACGTGGTCCGCCATTGCCCGCGCCTGACGCTCCGATTCTCCGGAACCGATGACCAGATAGTCGGCAACAGAGGTCAGTGTGGCGATATGCAGGATGAGGACATCGGTGGCTTTTTTGTCCAGGATGGCGCTTGCCACCGCGAGAGCTTTGGCCTTTGATTCAGAGACGCTCACTGTCCTCCCTGTATAACCCCTCGCGAAGTATATAGGATTCGACAGGGGCGGGCAACAAATTTGCCAGAGAGGCGCCCGTGCGCAGCCGTGCCCTGATCTCTGAGGCGGACACGTCGCAGGGAGGCAAGCGCAGGAATGTGAGGGCCTGTCCGTTTGTAATGGCCACGTCGGCACGATCTTGTCGT
>JACOEF010000456.1 GCA_024998705.1 Nitrospira sp. | reverse complement strand
TCGTCGGCCAAAGCCTTGGCCGGAATCTCCGCTACCACCTGACCGTTCTCCTTGAGAACGACCTTGCCCGTATCGGTGACACGGCCGATCACCGCCACATCCAGATCCCATTTCCGGCAGATCTTTATCACCTCGTCTTCGCGACCGGCCTTCACCACCATCAACATCCGCTCCTGCGACTCGGAGAGCATGATCTCGTAGGGCGTCATCCCCGGCTCACGACGCGGGACATCCGCCAACTCCAACTCCACACCCGTGCCTTCTCGCGAGGCCATTTCACAGGCCGAACTCGTCAAACCGGCAGCACCCATATCTTGAGTGCCGACCAGGCAATCACCGGCCATCAGTTCCAAACAGGCCTCGAGCAACAGTTTTTCCGTAAACGGATCACCCACCTGCACCGTCGGCCGCTTCTGAGCCGCTTGTTCATCGAAGGAGTCCGAGGCCATCGTCGCGCCGTGAATTCCGTCACGGCCGGTCTTCGAACCGAAATAGATCACCGGGTTCCCGACGCCCGCCGCCTTGCCCAGAAAAATCTTATCCTTCTTGGCGATGCCCAGACAGAACACATTCACCAGCGGATTCAGGGCATAGATGTCGTTGAAGACAATCTCACCGCCGACGGTGGGCACCCCCATGCAGTTGCCGTAACCGGCAATACCCGACACAACCCCCTTGAGCAGATGGCGAGTGTTCGCATTCTCCAATCCGCCGAATCGCAACGAGTTCAACAACGCAATCGGCCGCGCGCCCATGGTGAAAATATCGCGTAAAATTCCGCCCACTCCCGTCGCCGCCCCCTGGTAGGGTTCAATGAACGACGGATGATTGTGGGATTCCATCTTGAACACCGCGCAGAGACCATCCCCGATATCCACCGCGCCGGCATTTTCGCCGGGCCCCTGAACCACGCGCGGCCCCTTCGTCGGCAACTTCTTCAAGTGGATGCGGGAGCTCTTATACGAACAATGTTCGCTCCACATAGCCGAGAACATGCCCAGTTCGGTCCAGTTCGGTTCCCGTCCCAGAATTTCCAGGATCTTTTTATATTCATCATCGCTCAGCTTATGCTGTTCAAGGATGGCTTTCGTAATGACCAGTGCGTTCATGAATGACACATTCTCAATCGTATGAGGTTACCGACAATTCCGGTGCCGCTGTTCGCGCAAACCAGCCGTCATACTCCGATCAACTTCGAGTGTAATTCAGGCTTGCCGAACGAACTCAACATCGACTCAAAGATCAGCCGACCATCTTCATTGCCCAATATCGATTCGGCACTGCGTTCGGGATGCGGCATCATGCCCAAGACATTTCCGTCTGCATTCATGATTCCGGCGATGTTATCCAGCGAACCGTTCGGGTTCGCATCGGGCGTCACCTTGCCGTCGGCCGTGCAGTAGCGAAAGATCACTTGTGCATTGGCTTTGACACCGCCGAGCGTGACTGGGTCGGTGTAGTAGTTGCCATCGGCATGCGCGATGGGAATCTTCAGCACCTGGCCGGACTCGCATCGATTCGTAAACCGGGTCGCCGCATTTTCCACCTTCACGTAGACGTCTTTGCAGATAAAATTCAGCGACGTATTGCGCAGCATCACACCCGGTAACAAACCCGCTTCCAGGAGAATCTGAAAGCCGTTGCAAATACCGATGACCAGGCCCCCCTTATTCGCGAACGCCTTCACAGCTCCCATCACCGGAGAAAACCGCGCGATGGCGCCGGTCCGCAAATAATCCCCGTAGGAAAATCCGCCCGGCAACACCACCGCGTCGAGCCCCGCCAGCAGCGTTTCCTTGTGCCAAATCATCTCCACGTACTGTCCGAGCACATCCTTGAAGATATACTGGCAATCGTGATCGCAATTACTGCCGGGAAACACCACCACGCCGATTTTCATAATTCTACCGAGCTTATGGTCTCTGGCGAATGGCGTCTACCACGAGACAGGAACGAGGTCTCGGCATCTGCCATCCGCACTAAGCTATAAGCCATGTGCTCCTATCCGAGTTCGTATCGATAATCCTCGATCACCGTATTCGCCAGCAACTTCTCGCACATCTGCTTCACCTGAGCATCGGCCTTGGCCCGGTCGGTTTCGTTCACATCCAGCTCCATGTACTTGCCCACGCGCACGTTCCCCGCATGCTTAAACCCGAGAGAATCCAGCGCGTGCTCGATCGCCTTCCCCTGCGGATCGAGAATCCCCTGTTTCAGCGTCACATGAATCTTGGCTTTCATTGTACTTTTCCCACTTCTTGCTGTGCCTTCCCCACTCGCTGCACGTATTTTCGAATCCAAAAGATCACGCCGATCGTCCCGAGTCCCGCCAGTGACATCAAGACGAACGCCCAGCGCCAGGGCGACTCCTTCAGGTGATAGGCCATCAATGCCACCGTAGCCGCCCACACCAGAATCGCCGCCACCAGGCCGTAGTTCAAAAATAACTGGAGAAACCGGTGCATGCCGCCCCTATTCGCATACCCGTTTCAACACTTCTTGATACGCCTCTTCGATCTTTCCCAAATCCTTCCGGAACCGGTCCTTATCCATCGATTCTTTGGTCGTCTGGTCCCAGAACCGGCAGGTATCGGGAGAAATTTCGTCGGCGAGGATGAGTCGGTTGTGGAACACACCGAACTCCAGCTTGAAATCGACGAGCATCATCCGTCGCTGTTTAAAAAACGGCAGCAACACCGCATTGATCTTGTGGCCCAACTCCCGCATTTCCCGCAACACAGCTGGAGTCGCCACATTCAACAAGCCAAGGTGATCGTCGTTCACTAACGGATCGCCCAACCCATCGTCCTTGTAATAAAACTCGATGATCGCCGGATCGATGGCCGCGCCTTCTTCGAGGCCCAGCCGCTTGGCCAGACTCCCCGCGACGACGTTCCGGACCACCACTTCGACCGGGACAATCGTCACCCGCTTGGTCAGCATCTCGCGGTCGCTTATGCGTTCGATGAAGTGCGTCGAGATCCCCTGCTGTTCGAGAAGCCGGAACAGCCGCTCGGATACCCTGTTGTTGACTACCCCTTTGTCGACGATGGTCCCGCGCTTCTGAGCATTAAACGCCGTGGCGTCATCCTTAAAATACTGCACCACCTGGTCGGACCGGTCAGTCGTGTAGATTTTCTTGGCCTTGCCCTCATAGATCATCGTGCCTGCTGGTTCGACGGTCATGACTCTCTCCTTCGACTACTGTGCGAACTTTTCCAGAATCTCGTCCAGCGGGCTCATCGTACCGGGCAGGGTCGGGTGTCCGAAGCGCCGGTTGTGGCGGAACTCCTTCACCTGCTGCAGCGCCCGCACCAGATTCTGAAAATCCTCTAACGTCTCCGTCTCAACATATGTAATAAAATCGACGTCGTCGAGCCCCGTCGAATGATACAGCTTCCGCTTGACTGTCTTCAGATAGGGGAGCGCCGCCTGCGTATGCTCTTGCATCAGGGCGGTCCGTGCTTCCTGGTCCAGCGCCCACCATGCTGCGTCCTTCTTAATAGGAATCACAATCGCGTAGGGCCTGGAACCGGATTCACCGTTCACCTGTAACTCCGTCTTCATGGATTCGGGGAAACCGGCAACATAGGCCGGCTTCTTGCTCACGCCATGAAGCAATCCGCCTGAGGTGAGATGTCGTCCCAATCGAGTGCCCATGAATGCCGAGAGAAACTGCTGCGTGTCCGACAACGTGCGGGCGTGCACGCGAAACATGAGATCGGCATGGTCGGATAACCCCCTGAGCAGATAGGACTCGATCAAGATTTTTCCGGACCATTGCTCGACCAATCCCTTGACCTCCGCCACCGAAATGACACGCGACTCGCCCGGGAGGTCCCACCAGTCATGGTCCATCTGGAACGTCGCAAATGTGCCGTATACTCCGGGGTCGGTCAGGAGTTTCTCGCGATCGGCCGCGCCCGCCGGCCACGCGGCCGCCAACATCAACACACCGGCCAAAAGCCCAAGTCGTCCTGCGCACCACACGTTCATTTCTGCTTCCTCCGTCGTCGAACCGACGAGGCGACGCTCGCTCCGAACACCCGGCGGAAGACTTGGTCCAAATGGCGGAGGTAATAAGATGGATCGAAGCAGGCGGTGATTTCGTGCGGCTTCAAGTGGGTCGTGATGAAGGGATCGCGCGCAACCAGCTCCTGAAACCCGACCCCGCCTTTCCAGGCCGTCATCGCATTGCGCTGGACCGCCTCATACGACTCTTTGCGCTGGGCGCCCTTATCGATCAAGGCCAACAGCAGCCGCTGCGAATAGACCAGGCCTCCCGTCAAATCGAGGTTCCGCTGCATCCGCTCGGGATACACAATCAGATTCTTGACCAGATCGGTCACGCGGGCCAGCATGTAATCAACCAGAATCGTACTGTCCGGCATGATCACCCGCTCCACCGAGGAGTGGCTGATATCACGCTCATGCCACAGGGCCACGTTCTCCAGTGCGGCCAGGCTATTGCCGCGAACCAGGCGCGCCAGACCGCACAGATTTTCCGACGCAATCGGATTGCGCTTATGCGGCATCGCCGACGACCCCTTCTGTCCGGCGGAGAAATATTCTTCCGCCTCCAACACTTCCGTCCGCTGCAGGTGGCGAATCTCGGTGGCGATTTTTTCAATGGTCGCGGCCAGCAACGCCAGCGCCGAAACATAGGCCGCATGCCGGTCCCGCTGCACAATCTGGTTCGACACCGGATCCGACGCGAGCCCCATCTTGGCACACACATACTCTTCAATTTCAGGACCTTGGTGCGCGAAGGTGCCCATCGCGCCCGAGAGTTTGCCCACGGCGATATCCTTTCGTGCCGCTTCGAGCCGCGTCCGGTGCCGGCAGGCCTCCTCATACCAAATCGCCAACTTGAAGCCGAACGAGACGGGCTCGCCGTGAATACCGTGCGACCGGCCCACCATGACCGTATGACGATGCTCCAACGCGCGTGTCTTCAGTACGGCGATCAACTCACCGAGATCCTCAAGAATCAGATCGAGCGCTTCGGTCATCTGTACCGCCAGCGACGTGTCGACGATATCGGACGAGGTCAGCCCCATGTGAAGAAAACGATGCTCCGGCCCGACGGATCCCATGAGCGATTCGAGGAAAGCGATGACATCGTGTTTCGTCACTTTTTCAATCTCGGCAATACGCGCCACATCGATCTTGGCTTTCTTGCGAATCCGGGCGCTCGTCCCGCGCGGAATCTGCCCGCCACGCTCAAACGCCGCGCAGGCCTGCAACTCCACTTCCAACCAGATTTCATACTTATGCTGAAGGTCCCAGATGGCACTCATCCGCGGACGGGTATATCGATCGATCATCTCTTCCTCGTTGTTCGTCGCTCGTGAAGCGTCGTTTGATCAGGAAATCTGAGGAGCCCCCATGAGATACGCTTCACGCGTCACCCTTCACGCTGCTGTCGCCACCCACCACAGGCAGTTCGGGAAACGCACACTTCCGTTCCAGCCGTGCATCCGATCTGAGCACCTTATCGAGGATGCCGTTTACGAACTTCGAGGCCTCCTCGTCCCCGAAGCTCTTGGCCAGCTCGATCGCTTCGTTCAGCGTCACCTTGGCCGGCACCTCGGGCACATGTAGCAATTCGAAACAGCCCATCCGGAGAATATTGCGGTCGATGATCGGCATCCGGTTGACCTTCCAGTTGGTCGCGAAGCTCCCGATCAGCGTATCGAGCTCCTTCTTGTGATCCCTGACACCGGCGACCAGTCGCTCGGCGAACCCCCGCAACTCCTCGGCCAGCGGATACTGAGTCCAAAAATCGTCCAGCCACGGGCCTGCCTGCCCATGAATGTCGTACTGAAAAAGAATCTGTACCGCCCGTTCACGGGCTTGATGTCGAGAGGCCATGGTGCCGCGCTGATCAGCGCTTCGACCTCGTTGCCGTTCGAGCGGCTCGTCGTGGAGGGGTGGCCGACTTGGGCGCCTCTCCACTTTCTTCCTTCTTGAGTAGTCGCATCACATTGACCATTTCAATTGCCGTTTTCGCCGCATCGGCTCCACGATTCAACTTGGCCGGATCCGCCCGCTCGATCGCCTGAGCCACCGTATCGGTCGTGAGGACGCCGAAGATCACCGGGATAGTCGAATCCATAGAGGCTTGCAGAATCCCCCGACTGACTTCGGTACTGATGTATTCGAAATGCGGCGTGTCACCACGGATCACCGCGCCGAGGCAGATGACCGCATCGAACCGGCCGGACCGGGCAAGCTGGCGGGCCACAAGGGGGATTTCGAACGCGCCCGGCACCCGCACCACTTCCATCGCGTCATCCGCCACGCCGGCCTTGGTCAGCGTCTTGACACACTCCGTCAGAAGCCGGCTGGTCACAAACTTATTAAATTTGCTCGCTACGATGCCGAACGTCAGCCCCGTTGCGTCTTGAGACCCTTTGCGAAGCTTCATGGAATCAGATCAGGAGTCAGCGGTCTCATGGACTGTGTGACGAAGAAAGAGGGGGATCATACCTGGAAACGCTCTCAAATGGCTATACGTTTCAGGCCGCCCGCGAGCAGATCGTTCCTGCCGGCGTGAGACTCAGAATTGACACAGACAGGCGGGGCTAGACTTTCTTGAGCAAGTGCCCGAGCTTGGCTTTTTTCGTGCGGAGATACTTTTCGTTGTCCGCGCGCGGGGCGATCTCAATCGGTACCCGTTCGACCACCTTCAGACCGTAGCCTCCGATGCCGACGATCTTGCGTGGATTGTTGGTAATCAAGCGAATCCGATGCAGCCCGAGCTGCACGAGAATCTGTGCGCCCACGCCATAGTCACGCAGATCGGCCTTGAAGCCGAGCTGAAGATTCGCTTCGACGGTATCGCTGCCCGAATCCTGCAAGCCATAGGCGCGGATCTTATTCAGCAGACCGATCCCCCGCCCCTCCTGGTTGAGATAGAGCAATACGCCTCGACCGTCTTTCTGAATGATCTCCATCGCCCGGTGCAGCTGCTCGCGGCAATCGCAACGCAGCGACCCCAACACATCCGCCGTCAGACAACCGGAATGGACCCGCACCAGCATCGGCGTCTCAGCATCCACGCGTCCCTTCACCAGCGCAATGTGGGTCGCGCCATCGATATCGTTTTCGAAGGCAATCGCTTCGAAATCACCGAAGGTAGTCGGGAGGAGAGCACTCGCGGCACGGCGCACAAACGTCTCACGATGCATGCGGTACTCGATCAATGCCTTGATCGTGACCATTTTCAGCTTGTGCCGCTTGGCAAACTTGGTCAATTCCGGCACACGAGCCATCGTGCCGTCTTCATTCATGATCTCGCAGATGACGCCGGCCGGGTACAGCCCGGCCAATCGCGCCAGATCGACCGATCCTTCCGTCTGCCCTGCGCGCCGAAGCACGCCGCCGACTTGCGATTTGAGGGGGAAAATATGACCGGGACGTGCAAGATCGGCAGGGCTGCAGCGGGGATCGATCGCGACATGAATAGTCGTCGCACGATCGGCTGCCGAAATCCCGGTGGTGATCCCTTTTCGGGCGTCGATGGAGACCGTGAACGCCGTCCCGAACGTGGCCGTGTTCTCCGCGGCCTGCGGTGACAACTGCAACTCCTCCACCCGCTCAGGGGTCAATGCCAAGCAGATCAACCCTCGCGCATGTTTGGCCATGAAGTTGACGGCCTGCGGCGTCACCTTACCGGCCGCCATGACGAGATCGCCCTCGTTTTCGCGATCTTCGTCATCGACGAGGATGACGAACTTCCCCTTCTTGATATCCTTAATCGCGTCTTCGATCGAATTAAACGGTGTCGCCATAGTCCCTCAATGGTGCAGGCCGACCTACTTCGGTGGCCCAGCTAACTCTTTTCAATCCATACCTGTCAACGGGAAAAACCACCGGAGACCGGGGCCTGCGCAACGGCCTGTGGACGCCACCGCAGGGCCGGGGCCACCGTCATCGCAGCGGCAGCGCTCACGACCGCCAATCCCACAAACCCGAACACAAACGTGCCCGTACTTTCCCGCAGCAATCCGAAGCCGATCGGCACCAGGAACCCGCCGATCCCACCAGCGGCACCGACCAAGCCGGACGCCAGACCGATATCCTTCGGAAACCACTCGGAAACGATTTGAAAAATCACCCCGTTCCCGAACCCCATCACCGCAATCGTCCCCACCAACAACCCCAACGCCCAGGGTAACGCCGGAAGCGACCCCGCCAGTGCCGTTATCAACGCCAGGGCAACAAACACCCCGACCAGCACCGGCAACCCGCCCCATCGATCCGCGACATATCCGCCGACCGGACGAATCAGGCTCCCCGTGAATCCACAGAGCGCGGCAATGGAACCGCCGACAATCGGGTCGCTGCCGTAATGATCATGCAGCAGCACCGGTAGGAAACTCGTCAGCCCGACAAATCCACCGAACGTAATGCCATAAATCAGACAGAGCCAATACACCGACGGCACCCGCGCCATCTCCCAGGCGGCCTGCCACCAGATCCCGCTCCCTGCCCCGCGTGCAGGCTCGCGCTGTACCACGGTGAGAAAGAGACCGCTCGTGATCAGAATGGGAACGGCCATGATCCCGCAAGCCCAGTGCCACCCCAGCAGCGCCTCCCATCGCGGAGCCAAAAGAAGGACGAGCACCGTCCCGATATTCCCGGAAGCCACCAATCCCAGGACCAGGCCTTGATGAGGTGCGGAATAGGCGCGGCTGGCCACAGGCATCGCCACGGCAAAACTCGCGCCGCCGGCACCGAGCAGGAGCGCGATACCGAGCAGTTCCGCATAACTCCGCCCTCCGAACGCAGCCCAAAGGACGGCGACCAGTTGCAGGCCCAATACCAGCAGCCCCGTCTGCTTCGCCCCGTACCAATCACAGGCCCAGCCGGCGGCAATGCGCAGCACCGCGCCACCCAGTAACGGCAGCGCCACCAGCACACTCTGTTGGGTCGTGGTCAGCCCGAGTTCCTGGCCGATCGCCACAGCTAATGCGCCGAATAACAGCCATACCATGAAACTCACGGTGAGGTGCAACCAGGCACCGGCCAGGGTCGGCCAATGCCCGCTACGCAGAGCCATTCCTAGTGTTGTGCCACTTGTGAACGATTTCATCCCATCCCACCCGCGCCCGGAGAATCCGGTTGGTGTTTCAACATCACCCACGCACTATACGAGGCAAGATTTCAGAGACGCAAGGGACACAGGCACAGGCCGGCAGAACACGTTATTCCCCCACGCCCCACATCTGGTATAGTCAGCCCTACCCTGAACGCTTCGCGAGGAGTCCAAGGGAGGGCCCACGGTTTCGACCTCTATGACACAACGCAAACAGACGCACGACGCAGACGCTGACGCGGAACTGGACGAAGACACCGACGCCATCGAACCCGAGGCCCTAGAGCCGACGGACGACGAGGTGACGTAAGAACATGAAGCGGCGGACCACCAGCCGTCGAAAGAGCCGCAGGAAGCCCCGCTTTCGACCTCACTGGTCCCGGTCACCACCCTCCAGCAATACCTGACTGAAATCCGGCGGTATCCCTACCTCAGCAAGGAAGAAGAGCTCCGGCTCTTCGAGGAGTATCAGCTCCGGGGCAGTCGCGATGCGGCCATGAAGCTCATCCTGGCCAACCTACGGGTGTCCGTCTCCATTGCGTCGGAGTATCTTCACACAGGCGCCGACCACATGGATTTGATACAGGAAGGGAACGTCGGCCTGCTCCAGGCGATCAAGAAGTTCGACCCGACGAAAAACGTCCGCTTTTATGCCTACGCCGCCTGGTGGGCAAGAGCCTACATTCTCCGGTACCTGCTGAACACCTACCGATTGATTAAAGTCGGCACCACGCAGGACCAGCGGAAGCTCTTCTACAACCTGAAGAAAGAAAAAGCCAAGCTCGAACGCGAAGGCTTCGCGCCGGACAGCAAACTTCTGGCTGATCGCCTGAACGTACGCGAACGCGATGTCATCGAGATGGATCAGCGGCTGGGCAACTGGGAGCTCTCCCTCGACCAACCCATCGGCCAGGAACACGACGGCACCTTAATGGATGTTCTGCCCGGGCATGAACAGCCGGCAGACGAACGACTGGCCGATACGCAGCTCAAAGCACTGTTTCGCCGGAAGCTGGCCGAATTCACGCAGACCCTCGATGAACGAGAAGAAGACATCCTGCGCAATCGCATTCCCTCCGAAACGCCGCCGACCCTGGAAGACATGGGCGCCAAATACGGCATCACGAAAGAACGCACGAGGCAGTTAGAAGCGCGGATCATCAAACGGCTTCGTGACTTCATCAAGAAGGACGTGAAGGATTTTGACCGTCTTCGGATGTAAGACGGGGCGATTCTTCATGGTCGCCTTCGCAGGCTTCCTCCTGGCGGCAATCGGCGAAACGGCTTCGCCTCCCGCCTCGGACGCCGCCTCTCCCATCTCTCAGGAAAATGCCAGACCGGGCGATGCCGACTGGGTGCTCACCGATCCTGCCGACCATGAAGTCGAGGGCTATGCCTCCGCCACGAGCATCCAACGCGGCGAGAATCTGCATCTCTACATCCACAGCACCGACCCGCGTGTTACGGTCGCCATCTATCGCATGGGCTGGTACGGAGGCAGTGGCGCCCGGTTGGTCCAGGGCGGTATTTCGCTGCCGGGAATCCTACAACCGATGCCGACCGCGGATCCGGTGACCGGATTGATCGAATGCCAGTGGCAGGTTTCGTACACACTGAGCACGGCAACAGACGATCCTCGTGAATGGCTGAGTGGCGTCTACCTGGCCAAATTGACCAGCACGAGCAGCGGCAAACAGAGCTACATCATCTTTGTCCTCAGAGAAGACGACCGTCCATCCGACATGCTATTTCAATCCAGCGTCACGACCTTCCAGGCCTATAACAACTGGGGCGGCAAATCGACCTATCCCTCGAACAGCCGGGATGAGCAATGGGCGCGGAAAGTGTCCTTCAATCGTCCCTATGCCGCCAGCCAACACCCCAGGGGCGGCAGCGGCACGGGAGCGGGAGAATTTCTGACCGCCATGTCCATCCACCCGACCCGCTCCCTCTCGACCGCCGGCTGGGAATACAACATGGTGCGTTGGTTGGAACGGAACGGGTATGACGTCACCTATAGCACCGACATCGACACCCATAGCCGAACGGATTTTTGGAAAGGGCACAAGGCTTGGCTGTCGGTCGGTCACGATGAGTACTGGTCACAGGACATGCGACGCCATGTGGAAGGGGCTCGCGATCAGGGAGTAGGGCTCGTGTTTTTTCCTGCCAATACCTGTTACTGGCAGATCCGGCTCGAACCCAGCACCATCACCGGTGAAGCGAACCGAACCATGGTGTCCTATAAAGAGGTGGCCCTGACGGAAGACCCCTATGCCCTGGATGGTGATCCGTCCAACGACCATCTGATCACCGTTCAATGGCGCGACCAGCCGGTCAACCGACCGGAACATCTGCTGCTCGGCGTGATGTTTGAGACCGTCCCGGTGGAAGGAGACCTCGTCATCACCCAGCCAGCTCATCCCCTGTTCAAAGGTGTGCCATGGTCTTCTGATCATCGCCTGCCTGGTCTGCTGGGATACGAAATCGACCGGGCGTTCCCAAAAGGACCGGTCGGGCTGGAGATTCTTGCCCATTCTCCCTACCCGCGGGATGGACAGGTCGTGTATGGCGATATGTCCCTCTACCAAGCCCCGAGCGGGGCCCACGTGTTTGCGACAGGAACCATCCAGTGGAGCTGGGGGCTCGACGACTACAATGCGCCGGCGCTGCGAACCGCCCGTACCAGTGAGGCCGCCCAGCAGATCACCCGCAATGTCTTAGAGTTGCTGACTCGAAAGCCTCCTCGGATTACTCCATAACCAATCCCGTCCCCTCCCCCGCAAACCTCACTTGAGCCTTTCCCATCTCCTTGCTGCGGACATTTCCCCAATGCAGCCGGAAGACACAGAAAGTGTGCGCTGGAGAATCAATAGGTTAGGAGCCATTATCCCATTGCATCTCAACGTAGAATAATTTTATAGTCCATCCATTGACTTGCCTCTTGCTAGCGCTATCTATTTCTCGGGTTAACTGCAGGTAGCCCTTGCGGTAACACGTCAAAGCTGATTTGCCAGCTTTCACACAACTGTACATTAGGGCCTCGACGCTCATTACCAGAAGGAGGATTGGGTATGGCTACGGAAGCGAAAGACAAGAAGTCCACGGCTGCAAAGAATTTTCAGCCGCTTGGTGACCGTTTGTTCGTCACCTACACTGAGGAAATGGAACGGACCTCCGGCGGGATCTATGTCCCTGACTCTGCAAAGGAAAAGCCGCAGCGGGGTATCGTGCAGGCCATCGGCAAGAAGGTGGAGAACATCAAGGTCGGCGACCAGGTGTTGTTCGACAAGTATTCCGGCAGCAAGCTTCGGATCGAAGACGAAGAGTGCCTCATCCTCAAGGAAGAAGACATCCTCGGCATCTTCACCAACTAATTCTGTCTGACCCCCAAACACCTGAAAAACGACTACTAGACGATTAACGGAGGACGATTATGGCAAAGCAACTACTGTATAGCGAAGCGGCACGGGCGGCCATCCTGCGGGGGGTGAACCAGCTCGCCGATGCCGTCAAGGCGACGCTCGGCCCCAAGGGCCGAAACGCAATTTTGGATAAGAAGTTCGGCGCCCCGACGATCACCAAGGACGGCGTGACGGTGGCGAAGGAAGTCGAACTCAAGAACCCGTACGAAAACATGGGCGCCCAGCTGGTTCGCGAAGTCGCGAGCAAGACGAGCGATACGGCTGGCGACGGAACCACCACCGCCACCGTGTTGGCCCAGGCGATCTACCGGGAAGGCGGCAAGAACATCACTGCCGGTGCCAACCCGATGGAAATCCAGCGGGGCATCAACAAGGCCGTGGAAGTTGTGATCAGCGAGCTGAAGAAGCTCAGCAAGCCCTGCCAGAACAAGACCGAGATCTCCCAAGTCGGCACCATTTCCGCCAACAATGACAAGACCATCGGCGACCTCATCGCGGAAGCGATGGAGAAAGTCGGCAAAGATGGCGTGATCACGGTCGAAGAAGCCAAGTCGATGACCACGTCCCTGGACGTCGTCGAGGGTATGCAGTTCGATCGCGGCTACATCTCCCCCTAC
>JACOEF010000058.1 GCA_024998705.1 Nitrospira sp. | reverse complement strand
TTTGCAGGATCCACTCCGCCATGTTGGTCGCGATGATCGTCACGAAATCGGGGAATCGCGCGATGGATTCAAAGCGCAGATAGACATCCGTGTGGTGGCCGGAGACCACTTCCACATGGTTGACGAAATACACGGCTCGCGAGTCGCGCAGAAGGCGCTGAATATCCCAGGACGACAGGGTGGGATGCGGGGTGTCGCGAATGAGGTGTTCCAGCCTCACATGAAACTCCGACCCCTCATAGAACTTCCTCTGTCGCTCCACCAGCTCCAGAACGGCGGTCTCTGGGGGTTTTGTCATTGATGGCACCATGACTCGTACTCCTCTAGTCCTGTGCGGCAATAGTCGTTCTCAGAATGCCGATCGGTTGAATCTCCAATTCGACGACGTCGCCTGGTTTCAAGTATCGATCAAGCTCCAAGCCGCAGCCGCCGCCGACTGTTCCAGACCCGAACAGATCTCCCGGATAGAGGAATTCCCCTCGCGACACGTGCTCGATCATGTGTGAGAAAGACCAGTGGATGGTGCCGAAGCGCCCTTCCGACCAGACGTCGCCATTGATACGGGCGATCATCCGCAGGGAAGCGAGGTCCTGAATGTCATCGGGCGTGACGATGCAGGGGCCGATGGCAGTGGCGAAATCTTTTCCTTTTGCCGGTCCGAGTCGGCAGGCCATTTCCTGGAACTGAATGTCTCGCGCGCTGAAGTCATTCATGATCGTGTAGCCGGCGATGTAGTTCACGGCATCCCGCTCGGCAATATCGATTCCCTTCCGTCCGATGACGCAGGCCAGCTCCAGTTCGTAATCCAGTTTCTGTGTATTGAGCGGCCAGCGGAGTTCATCATCGGGCCCGATGATCGACCGGTGGTTGCCTTTGTAGTACACGGGGGCCTTGTACCATTCCGGAGGAATCGGCTGTCCGCGTCGCTTGGAGGTTGCTGCGATGTGTTCCTCGAAGGCGATGAAATCGCGCAGCGAGGCAGGATTGGGGAGAGGTGCCGTCAAGCGGACATTCGCCGGATCGTAGAAGATCGTCTCACCCGCCGGACCTGTCACGGAGGAACCCTCGCCCACGGCATAGTCCAATGCGCGACGGGCTGCGGTTGTCGCAGCGGGGCCGCCTTCCAAAAACTCCAACATTGTTGCGGGAAGCTGCGCGTCGGCGAGGCGGCGCGGTTGTGTTTCGCCTTGATCGACGAGATAGCGCGCCTGCGCCATGTTGAGATCCACGATCGAGGCCGCGTGTTGCGCGCCGATCCTGGTGAAGGTGCCGACAGGCGTGCGCACTTGGAAGCTGACGAGTTTCATGGCTGCCTCCAGCTCATGGCATAGTCCTTCAGTTCAACGGCCTCACATTCGGGCATCACCGCGAAGGGCCGTCGAGACTCGATCATCACGGCGACTTCGTCCGTCTGCTCCTTGACCTTGCTCTCGGCGATGGCCTGCGGGTGCGGGCCATGGTGAATCCCTTGAGGGTGCAGCGTGAGCATGCCGGCGTGAATGCCGGCTCGGCTAAAGAACGATCCCTGGTGATAAAAGAGCACTTCGTCATAGTCCATGTTGCGATGGTAAAACGGAACGCGCAGTGCACTCGGGTCGCTTTCCAGCGGTCTTGGCGCGAAGGTGGAAATCAACAGTCCGCCGGCTTGAAAGGTTGCATGCACGCTGGGCGGGAGGTGATAACGCGGGCTGGTGACCGGACGAAAATCCCGCACGTTCAATCTGGCGACCCAGAGGTCACCTTTCCAGGCCGCGACATCCATCGGATAGAACGGGTAATACACACGGGTGTACTCGCCGTCGCGTTTGATGCGCACTTCCCATTCGTGTCGACTCTGGGCGTCCGCCGGAGGCAGTGTCAGTTCCGGCGAGGTAAGGACTCCCGGATCAAATAACGCATGGCGTCCGAGCGGGCCCCGGTCCGGCACTTCGACGGGCGTCGGGGTCTCGACGATGAGAAACAACCCTGGTTCCTTTGTATCGACATGGACCCGGTAGGTTGTGCCCTTCGGAATCACCAGGTAGTCGCCCGGTTCATAACTCACGCATCCGTAGTCCGTCTCCCACTGGCCTCGTCCGCGATGCACAAAGACGATTTCATCCCCGTCGGCATTGCGTACGAAGTGGGGCATGGTCTCTGTGCGTCTGGAGAGGGAGACCCGGGCATCCGGGCTCTGCAGGACGACGGTTGGGCGTCCGTCGGCGGAATGGTAATCGGCGGTGGGTAACTCGGTGCAGGTAACCGCCCGCGGCCGGAGCGGGCCTTCTATTCTGCTCCATGCGGTAGGCGGGTGGTGATGGTACAGGTGCGAGGCGGGGCCGTTGAACCCCTGGCGACCATGCTCCTCCTCGTGCAGGCCCTCGGGAATCCCGCCGTGCGCCTGATTCGGCGCGGAACCCTTTTTCACCAGGTACATCACGAACCTCCTGACGGGTCAGGGATGGCTCGATGCTCTAGGACGCCGGCTGAAACGACTCGGACGGCGTGTCTTTAAACGGAAGCGGAAGCGTTTCGTAGTCGATAATCGTTTTCTCAATCCCTCTGGTTTGATCTCGCTCAATATCTCGATAGAGCGCTTCGACGGTCGCGCGTACGAAGGTCTTGGATTCCTCCAGCCCGTGTTGCCGTTGGGTCAGTACCAGAAACACGCCACACCCGGGAAAGAGGGGATAGGTGAATCGCTGTTTGAGCGGGCCGAAGCCGTCCCGGCCATTCTTAGTCTCTCCGGAGAAGCGGACTCCATGAGATTCCCATTCGCGACAGACCGCGTCGATGTCATCGACCTCGATGGCGATGTGCTGAACCCCTTCGCCGTATTTATCGATGAAGTCGCAGATCTGGGACCGGCGTGCCTTATTGCGACCCTGCATCAGCGCGATCTTCGCGTCGCCCCGTTGAACGACCACGGTATCCATGCTGGACGCGTCACTGCCAACATCCTGAGCGGACCAAATAATATGAAAGCCGAGTACTGTGGTGAAGAGGGATTCAGCGGCGGCGAGATTCTTTACGCAGAGCGTGATGTGATCGATACCGACGGCTTCTTTCATGGTGGGTCCTCCTACGCGGCCAAGGAAAAACGTGGAAGGGACTCATGCCATTGTTGCGATCGGGAAGCGAACGATTCACATACGCTCACACTATATAACATGATAGTTGCATCATTCAATATAGATTTTGTATCATTGCCAATGACGATGAACAGGTGAAAGGAAATTCGTATGACGTTCGTTGGAACGAGAAGGGACATTCCGGTATGACCGCGGAGGTGCACGATGTCGTTTTACGAACATGTGCGCGCGGACGTGCTCCGGCACGGAGCGATCAATAATCCCTACCTGTCACGCTTTCGAGTC
>JACOEF010000494.1 GCA_024998705.1 Nitrospira sp. | reverse complement strand
GGCTTCCTTTACATTGTTTTGATACCAATTGGTGCCGTAGCGGCCGACGATCTCCGGAGAGCGACCTTCAACCACATTGGCGATCATGAACGCATCGAAGGATACCGGAGCATTTTCCGCCGAAATGATGTCAAAATGCTCCGAATACTGTAACGGCCGGACATCGACTTCAATGACCTTCGTCGTGGGCGCAACCCAAACCCGTCCAGTCTTGGAGGGAACAGCGTCCACACCACCATGGCCGAAGAAAAACGGTTGCTCGACCAACACGCCTTCATGGCCGGCTTCGATCGCCACACAACCTGACGTCACCAGCAATAGCCCTACAGTCCCCAACATGGACCAGGCTCCGTATTTCATAGGGTCCTCCTGTGAAAAGGTCTGAGCAGCGAGGGGCACCGCGCGACACCCTGCGGGTCTCGCCGGTCTCATGATGCCATGCTGATACCTTACGAACCGTACGGAGACGTTGTCAAATAATGACACACTGAACGGGACTTGGTGACAAGGGAGGAACAGCCAGACGGGTGAGTACCGCAGTCGTCGAGTTAATAGATCCCTGCCTCCCGCTGCAGCCATCGCACATATCGAATGATGTGTTCCACATCTCCAGACGTCACACCCTCAATCTTCGGCATATTACCGAATTCCCAATGATGAGCACGGACGCCGTTTTCCGCCGCCCGCTGGAACGCCATATCGGCATGATGATTCGGTTCGTAGATCTTATGGACCAGCGGCGGCCCCTGTTTGGTCCCGACCCCGCGCACTCCATGGCAGGCGGCACAATTGGCAGCGAATTTCGCCTCGCCGACCTGCATTTCAGCCGGTGTCGCGCCGCCAGCCGGCTTGGTAGCATCTTGGTTCGTAGCATTGGACTCGCAAGCCGCCAGGGCTGCGACCATCACCGCGAGCCCCATTCCCATCACCCAGACCTTCATCTGAATACTCCTGACTTTGATTGGCTTCATCGCGGGGGCTCAGAAGGCGGGGTTGTCGTCTGGGGTCCCGGCGATTGCTTCAGCTGATCCCGAAGCAATTGTGTCGTCCGATTCAGGGTCAACCGGCGATAGAGTCGTGCACCGATCGGCGCAATGATCACCAGGGCGATGATCAGGTACATGAAAAATTCTTCAGGCGTCATAATGTGCTATCTGGTGATTGGGTGATCTGACAAGTCGTCAACGTCTGCACTGCGCATCAATCGATCCGCATATCGACAGGTTCTCCCGACTTCACGGCTAGAGTATCGCATAGGGGACCGGATCCACAACTCCCGCCAGGCGAAAGCCTTCGCGTCGAATCCGGCAACTGTCGCACCGACCGCAGGCCAGGCCATCGACACCGGGGTCATAACAACTATGCGTGAGTCTCAAGGGGGCTCGGAGGTCCTGCCCGCGGCGCACGATATCGGCTTTGGACAGCATCAACAAGGGAGCACGCACCTCGACCGCACGGCCCTCACTCCCCATCTGGGTTCCAAGCCGGGCAACCGATTCAAATGCGCGAATAAATTCCGGCCGACAATCAGGATAGCCCGAATAGTCCAACACATTGGCCCCGAAATAAATCGTGTACGCCCCAAGCGTTTCAGCATAGGCCAAAGCCAAGGAAAGGAAGATGGTGTTGCGGGCCGGTACGTAGGTGACGGGAATCTCGCCGGCTCGTTCCTCGTGAGTGCGGTCCTTGGGCACGCTGACGTCGTCCGTCAGAGCGGAGCCGCCGAATACTCGCAGGTCTAGATCCAACACGACATGACGGATCGCACCCAACGCCGTGGCGACGGCCTTCGCTCGCTCGACTTCAACCTGATGGCGCTGGCCGTAGGCGATGGTCAGACAGGCAATCCGATACCCATCCTGCTTGGCAATGGCAGCCGTGACGGTAGAATCTAATCCACCGCTCAACAACACCACGGCCGTCGGATCGATGTGAGTCATAGGAGACGAGACAAGGCCAGATGGAGGGCCGACACGAGGAGACAGGAAGACCGGTCACCCGGATGGGGGTCGACACACACCGATGGGGGCAAACACAGTGGACGCAACCGACTCCTGCGAGTTAGTCGCGATCCTCTTCTTTCTCGATCTTCTCGAGCAGTTCTTGACGGGATTGGCATTGAACGCACAGCTTGGCGAACGGCACGGCCTCCAGCCGCTTCTCACTGACTTCAATACCGCATTCTGCGCAAATCCCGTAGGTGCCCTCGCTGAGTCGGGTCAGCGCTTCATCAATCGCTTGCCGTTTGCGGTTCCGCATCTCCATCAACGAAATGCCGAGCTCGCGATCCAAGTCCATGAGGGCCTGATCCCCCACGTCCCGGGCGGATTCCAGACGACGCTGCTGATCTTCCGTCAAGGATTGACCGAGGTTACCCTCGATCTCACGCATGATTTCCTGGCGCTTGCTCAGCAGCATGCGCTGCAAGACTTCGCGCCGTCGTTGACGCTCTTCTCGTTCCTTGGGTGTTTCCTTCAACGTGAGTGCCGCCACCACACGCGCGGCAACACTGTCTTCGTCTTTTTCAGTCATAGCTGTAACCGGAGCCGGCCGCTCTTTTTTCATGGGTTTCTCGGGGGCAGGAGCTTTAGCTTTCGTCGTGGCTATCTTTTTCTTCGCGTGGACTTTCGTCGCCATAGAGTCTCATGCCCTTTCGTGATGAGTGCAAGGCGAAAAAGTTTGGGTGGTATATCACGCTATAGATCGTTTGACAAGTACCTCGCTCCCCAAGATCTTGGGGACCTACGGATAGATAGTCATGGAATGCACGTCATACCCTGCCAGCCGGTCACGTCCATTCAGGCCTTTCAGCTCAATCAGGAAGTCCAGCCCTGCAATCTCGCCGCCGAGTTGGCGAACCAAATCGATGGTGGCGGCGGCGGTACCGCCTGTGGCCAGCAGATCGTCCACAATCAACACGCGCTCTCCCGGCGACACGGCATCCCGATGAATCGCGAGCACGCTGGACCCGTATTCAAGGTTGTATTCGACTTCATAAATATCAGCCGGCAATT
The DNA here is from genome assembly GCA_024998705.1 of Nitrospira sp. Lineage (GTDB taxonomy): Bacteria > Nitrospirota > Nitrospiria > Nitrospirales > Nitrospiraceae > Nitrospira_A. The sequence continues at coordinate 7,061 of JACOEF010000494.1, read as the reverse complement.
TCCCTGGCTTGCGCACCGGAACAAACCCGGCGCCGAGGCGAGCGGTCAACGTGCCGCCCATGATGAACCCCCGCGACTCGATCCCGATGATCTTCGCGATGCGCTGTCCCGCATAACGGGCGGCGAGCTCGTCTGCGATGGAGCGGAACGCCTGGGCATCTTTGAGGAGGGTCGTAATGTCGTAGAAGAGGATACCGGGCTTAGGAAAGTCGGGAACTTCTCGAATGAGGGCTTTGTAATTCATGCGTGCCGTCGAACCGGGACGTCCTCATAAGAGATCCGCCCGCTTCATGGTTTTCCGTTCAATGATACCGCGAAGCCTGGCCAATGCCGCCGACTCAATTTGGCGAACCCGCTCACGGGTGAGCCCCATCTCCTGGCCGATCTCTTCTAACGTCCGCGACTCGGCCCCGTCAAGTCCAAACCGTGCCAAGATGACGGTGCGTTCCTTTTCAGGCAGCTCTTTCACCCAGGCCATAAGTTCGGCCCGCCGCATCACGCCTTCGGTCGTCTCCGCCGGCGTCAGGCAGAGCGGATCTTCGATCACATCGCGCAGAAAGGTATCCTGACGATCGCTGATCGGGCTGTCGAGCGAGTACGTGGTACGGACCAGTTGTTTCAGATCATCGACTTCGGCCACGCTGGTTTTCAGCTTGGCGGCGACTTCGTCGGCCCTCGGTTCCCGTCCCAGCTCATGGACCAGCTGCTCCACCTTGCCCAGGTATCGGTTCAACCGTTCGACGACATGGACCGGCAACCGGACGAGCTTGCCCTGATTGATGATGGCCCGTTCGATAAACTGGCGAATCCACCAGGACGCGTAGGTACTGAAGCGGAACCCTCGCTTGTAATTGAATTTCTCGACCGCTTTGATCAGGCCAAGATTACCTTCTTCAACGATATCTGCGAAGGGAAACCCCCGGTTCATGTACCGCTTACCGATACTGATCACCAGGCGAAGATTCGCCTCGATCATCTCCTGGCGCGCCGCTTCGTCGCCCGCCATGACTCGCTTGCCCAATGCCTATTCCTGTTTAAAATTCAGCAGGGTTGACTTGCGCACCTCGCGCAGATAACTCTTGATCGTGTCGAGGCCCTCGGCCCGCCCGGATTCCGCAGGACGATTGTCCGCGCCGGACTCTTCGGCCTCGGCGTGACTCCCCGACTCCGCATCCTCGTCCTCATCCCCGCGCGCCACGCGCGGGCGGCGAGCCGAGACGGGTGAATTCACCGCGTTATCCTGTCGCACTGCTGCACGTCGAGCCATAATTCCGTTACCTACTGCTTAATCGTAAAATCCTGATATCGACCCGTGGCGCGACTCCATTCCACCTGCACCTGCGTCACGCGCGATCCGACGGGGCCCTTCTTGAGATCCAAGATAAATTCCTCAAGCACGCCCCGGCTCCCTTCCGCCTCCACCGCCACCTGCCCGCTATCGAGATTCTCGACGCCGCCGGTTAGTCCATGCGAGAGCGCCTTGCGACACGTGAAGGCCCGATACCCAACCCCTTGCACGCGGCCACTGACCAGAATTCGTGCGCGCACTGGTTCGCCGGTCTCGGTCATCGTCTCGCAGCCCTCTCATTAGCGAATCGCCTTGCGCAGCGTAAGTACCGCTGCCTCGCATAGGATACTCTCACAGCTCCCAGAGAGCGTCACGCGATTTGCAAGTTTACGCGGCATCATCAGGCTCATGCTCCTATCTTATCGGCCGATACGTAGGAAAGCATGAGCGTGCACAGTGGGAGCCCTACCGATACGTGGCAGGAACAGAACCGTCAAACTAGAAATGAACGCCGACTGGCGGAGACTGAGGAGTGATGCGCGTCCTTGCCCCGAGCAAGAACACGATTCAAGTCAGGCAGCTGTGTGTGACATGCAATTGGGAGAACCCCATACCCTCGCACGAAGTGCGGTTTGGTCGGGGCGAGAGGATTTGAACCTCCGACCCCTGCGTCCCGAACGCAGTGCGCTACCGGGCTGCGCTACGCCCCGACCGGGCAGAACCGAAAACGGGAAGCTGGATTGTCTTACATCACGGGGGTAAAACGCAAGCCGTGTGCATCGGCCACACCTTGGCAAGTAATTTTGCCGTTCATCACGTTCACGCCCTTGGCAATACCGGGATCTGATCGAATCGCTTTCTCCGCCCCAGCAGAGGCAAGCCGGACGACATATGGAAGCGTCGCGTTGGTCAACGCGCGTGTAGAGGTATGGGGCACGATGCCGGGCATGTTCGTGACGCAGTAATGCACGACACCGTCCACCACATAGATCGGATCCGAATGCGTGGTCGGCCTTGTTGTTTCACAGCAACCGCCCTGATCAACCGCGACATCGACAATCACAGAGCCCGGCGTCATCTTCGCCACAAGCCCGCGCGAAACGACCTTCGGCGCGCGCGCACCGGGAACCAACACCGCTCCGATCACTAAATCCGCCTCGACGACGGCACGTTCGATGGCCGATTCCGTGGCCGCACACGTCACAATACGTCCGCCATACAGATCGTCAAGCACACGTAACCGGTCAAGATCCAAGTTGACCACCGTCACCTGTGCACCCATCCCGACGGCAATTCTGACAGCTGAGGTTCCCACGACGCCGGCCCCTAAGACGGTGACCCGTCCCGGCGGCACCCCCGGAACGCCGGCCAACAAGAGTCCTCGACCTCCTTGCAAAGTCCCCAGATAGTGCGCCCCGACCTGCACGGCCAGCCGCCCGGCAATCTCGCTCATCGGTCGTAACATCGGCAGACTATGATCGTGAGCCTCGACGGTCTCGTACGCAATGGCCGTGATATTGGCCGCGATCAACGCTTTGGTCAGGTCCGGCAAAGACGCCAAGTGCAAATAGGTAAACAGCACCTGCCCCGGACGGAACAGCGTACATTCAGACAACTGCGGCTCCTTCACCTTCACGATGAGCTCTGCCTGTTGAAACACCTCGGCTTTGGAACCGGCCACCTGGGCGCCTGCCTGACGGTAGGCATCGTCCGAGAACCCGCTCCCCTGTCCGGCAGAAGGCTCCACCACCACCTGATGCCCGGCCTGCCGTAACAGGCGGGCACCGTCAGGCGTCACACTCACCCGATATTCGTAGTCCTTAATTTCCTTCGGAACCCCGATGATCATAACCGCCTCCTTGCACCCTGCACCGTTTCGCCCTCATATTACGCATTATACATGGCTGAGCGTGATCACCGTGAGGAGCCTACGCACCTTGCTACGAGAAAGATCAGTGCGGTAAGATTCGCTCACCATCGACGACTGCCGCTAATAGGAGCACCTCCTACATGGATGCCGGATCCTGTAATGCCTGCAGCGCCACAGGCGCAGCATTAATGAAGTTCTCATTGGGTAAAGATTTCTTCGGACGGACGTATGACCGGCTGTCGCCGGCGTACGATCAAAGTCCGAAGTGGTATTGTGAGCCCTGCTCGCTGATGAAGAATTTGCAGCGTGATTTCCGTGACATCCGCACGGAGTTCGACAAGCTGGCTAAGGGACAGGCCTCCGCCTTGTCGGAACCTGAAGCCAAACAACGGGCACAGTTGCGTCTCCGAGAAATTGACGCCATTGCGGGCACCCAGGCCGCCGGCTACTCACTCCTGAACTCGACGGACGTGAAGCAATTGATCGAGCAATTTCACGCCCGTGCGTAACCTCGCACGACGAACCTGGCCACGTGGGAATCGCTAGTATGACCGGCTATCAACGACACATTTTTGTGTGCACCAACAAGCGCGAACCAGACGATCCACGCGGCAGTTGCTCAAAACTCGGCTCCGACGCGCTCCACGCCTGCTTCAAACAGGAGGCGAAACGACTCAACTTGAAGGGCGTCGTCCGCGCCAATAAGGCCGGCTGTCTCGATTATTGCGCACAAGGGCCGAGTGTCGTGGTCTACCCTGAGGGAATCTGGTATCGCGTCACATCCGAGACGGACGTGAGAGAAATCATGGAGCGGCACATCGTCAAGGGGGAGGTCGTCGAACGACTCCTGATGCCCGATCAGTCCCCGCGGCCCCTCCTCTCCCCGTTGAAAGCCTAAACCCATTATCCCCTGCTGCTCTCGCGAGATCGCTATGCCAGCCGACGACAAATGGAAGGCCAACATGGAAAAGGTGGCCTACATGAAGACCTTCCCGGGCCTGCTTTGCCAGTGGGAGCAACTCGTGGGGACAACTGTTGAAGCAGTCACCCCCCTCAAGAGCAAGGCCGGCGCAGCCGCGCTGTTCTGCACAGACGGATCCTTCGTGGTGCTTCCGCCGCTGACGACGGAGCCGTACGAATTGGGGGAGGCCCTGCAGGCAGGCCGCAGCTACCTCGCAGCGAAACATCCGGAGGCCTACGCCGGGTACGATCAACTGCTCAAGAAGGATCAAGATGCGCAACGCACCGCCCGCCTCGAAAATATCTTGGGGGCGATTCGCAACAATATGGAACAGATCCCAGAGTTGAAAGACCGGATCAAAGACCTGGTCAAGGAGTGGAAGTGAGCAGCCTCCCACAAAAAAACATGTTCGAGATTTTCTCGCAAGGTCTCTTCGAAGGAGTAAAACCCATGCTGGTTATCCGCGATCACCTGGTCCGCCATCCCGACCGTTGCACCCACCAAGCCATTTGCGTCCCCATCTGCCCGACCAGCGCCTGGCTCTCTACGCCGCCCTACAAGTTCGATCCCTCGCGCTGCCTGGAAAGCTGCCGATTGTGTCTCGACGCCTGCCCATCGCAAGCGATCTATGCAGTGTTCAAGAAGGGCGAGAAGCTACTGGAGCCGCAGAAGAAGTAAGAGAGGGGGTCGCGGTTGACGAACGGCGCACGGCCTCGGCGACACCTGAACGCGTTGCATCTAGACAGCTGGCTGAGTGTTCTTCTCCTTCCACGCAAGCTCCTATGAGACGCTGCCCTTCGGCAGCATGTCGTCTCCGACTTTCCTTATCTTCCCCCTGGACATGCTTTTGGCGCGATGGTGTCGCCTCGTCGCGCATCCGCTCCATCCACGACCGGAAGAAAAATACAAAGAAGGCCCTCGTTGGACGCGCGCAGCGGGAAGTCAGCCAGGCACCCCATTGAGGAAGATGGGAAAGAGCACCCATACTCCTCCCAGTGTTGGATGTAGGACTCGAGAGAAATAGCGCCCGTGAATTTCTGAGGGCAGAGAAAAAGAAACGCGGCGAGTCTAGACAACCTGCTTTCGCAGGCGTCCCCAGTAGGCCGTACCGACATAGCCGCACGCGCCGGTGCAGGTGGTGAGTGCCATCACACGATAGACGACCGAGCGCGGCACTTTGACATTGACCGCCGGGTCGAGGAGATCGGGCGCAGCGGCCACACGTTTGAGCGTTTCCCCGGCCAATAGGATCGGCCACATGCAGGCCAAGCGTTGGCGGATTTCCAGGCGTGGAATGGCCATGGTGTACATCCAGCCCTGATCCAAGTGTTCCATGGCCATTTTGATCAGCCGCATCAGAACCGGCCTGAATTTGGGAAGGCTGTCCGGCTCGAGCAAATCAGCCGGCATCAGGCCCACCTCTCGAAGTAGCGACTCCGGAACATAACAGCGGCCATGATGAAGATCCCGGGCAATATCCTTCACGATATTCGTGAGCTGCAATCCTTTACCGAATCGCACGCCGATGGCTGACATCTGCGTCACATCCCACTGCGCCATCGACGGACAATGCGCGCAGACCATCCGGGTCCAGAACTCTCCGACACAACCCGCAACGTAGTAGGTGTATTGGTCCAATTCGGCCAGCGTTTGAAAAGCCGTCAGCTCCTGCGCCGACTCGCCGCGAAAATACGCGAGATCCATGGCCATCCCATCCGGCAACACCCCCATCAACCATCGAATGCGGTCTTGATCGGCAGAATCGAACCCGTCATACAGCGCCAAACAGTCTTCCAACCGCTGCAACAAGACACGTTCCGCAGAGTCCGCTTGATGCGGCACCAGTGCAGTTTGGATCGCCTGCACATCTTGTCGGGCGACCGAGCCGGCGGTGAACTGAGCTCGAAACTGATTGAGATAACCGAGTCGCTGTTCGCGGCTGATCAGATTGGTATCCGCAATCGTGTCGGCGGCACGCGCAAAGAGATAGGCCAACCCCATCTGGTCGCGTACCGTCGCCGGTAGCACATTGAGGGTCAGATAAAACGACCGGGAAACCTGCTTGAGGATACCGTGGAGGAGTTCGTGTCTTGCGGAGTCGATAGCCGTGGAACAACCTTCTTATCTAACTTCCAGCACGCCTTCCATGCCCTTTTCCTGATGGCTGGGGAAGAACAGCAGTTTCTTGTCGCAATAGAAGCGATAGCGACCAGGCTTCGTCACAGTGAACTGCACCGTGACCGTGCGTCCCGAGGACACATCACGTTCTATAGACAGCCCCGCCGCCTCGTCCTTGAGGAGAAAATTGTGCGGAGTAATGGTCGTGATGCTGGTCAAAATGAATTCGACGGGTTTTCCTGCCTGGACGAGCACATGTTGCGGCGTATAGGAGTAGCTGTCGAGAATAATCGTGGCCCGTTGAATGCCGTCCAGTTGATCGATCGGGACCTGGTGCGGCGGAACCTGTGGTGCCTGGTCGGCCCCGATGCTAAGCGCCGGACTCCCGACCATCCCAAGGGCCAATGCCCAGGCCATACTCAGCCATCGCACACCGTCGCCGTTCCTCATACGCATGGGTTCTAGCAGAAGGCGCCGGAGTCGGTCAACCGAGCAGGCAACTTGACTGGAAGGGAACCTGGTATTATCTCTGAACATCGAGACGCGATAGACCCCGTTGCCCAAGGGTCCAACAATCGGCTCGAGATCCGGTATAATATCACCCAAGGTTCGTTCCTCTCTGTGGAACAAGCGCGCGAGCAGAACGGGCCGCCAAGGAGGAAAGATATGAAGTCGTTGAAGGGTATCGGGCTGCTTCTCATTTCGAACATTCTCATTTACCTGACCCTGTCGATTACCGTCAGGGTGCTGGTGAACATTGTGCTGCCGGCCTTCGGCATCGATGTCCGGGGAGCCTTCAGTCAGGAACTGCTGGTCTGGTCACT
>JACOEF010000564.1 GCA_024998705.1 Nitrospira sp. | reverse complement strand
CTGAAAGCAACGGCCGTCGGCCTACTCGTTGCCATCCCCTGCGTCGTGATGAACAACATTCTTCGCCGGCGCGTCACCGAACTGCTGACGATCTATAAGGTGCAACATGGAACGCGAGGTTAACCAAATCAACGTCATTCCGCTGGTCGACGTCATGCTCGTGCTGCTCGTCATCGTCCTCACCACCGCCACCTTCATCAGTACCGGCCAGATTCCCGTGAACCTTGCCAAGGCCAAAGAGGCCGGCGATCACAAAGATGTCCCCGTCGTGGTAACCTTAACCGCGAACGGCGACCTGTTCCTCAACGACCGCCCCATCCCCCCGGACGGGCTCAAGACCGTCATGCTGGCGCACCCCCGCGAATCGCCGGTGGTGGTACGGGCCGACAAAGTGACGTTACTGGAACGCTTTGTCTCGGTAGTGGACGAAATACGAGGTCTGGGATTTCAGTCCGTCAGTCTGGAGGTCGTTCGCCTGTGACCGCCCAGCCCGGCATAGCGGAACCCTTGATCCGCTACCAAGCAAGCGGATGGATCATCTCGCTTTGCCTGCATGGTACTGCAATATTCCTAGCCGGACTCCTAGCCGCCAGGATCGGTCTGGCCCCTCCATCCTCATCCTTTCATTGGGATGTCACGGTTATCGGCGCTCAACCTCCGGCGACGCCTGTCCAGGCAGCCTCTGATCCCCAGACACTTGCTGCTGCAGTGATCCGACCGACTCAACGGCGCGCTCCGGCGACTGCTGTTCGCCCAACACCTTCTCACACGGCGCCCCAGACCACGCCGACCACCACCACAACCTCTCTGCCGGTGGATGCACATTACGAAGTTGCGCCGGTCCTTACTCCACCTCCACAGGAACCGCAACAGCTGCTTGAACCAACCCGTACGGGTCCCCCTCCCGAGCCTGAAGTCGCGAGGATGGACCCGCAGCCTGCACTCCATGCGCCATCAGCACCCGTTGAGGCCCCCTTGCCGCCACAGACTGCAGCTTCCCCTGCGACGGCAACTCCTCTTGCCTCAGAATCATCCTTGTCGACGAGCGCTGTACCATCCACCACCGAACAGGCCGCAGCCCTGTCTCAAACGGCATCCCTCGCCCCATCGAGCAACACGGCCCAGGCTACGAGGAAACCGGACTACGGCTGGCTCGCAGGGCCTTTACTCCAGCGAATCGACACGCTCAAGCAATATCCTGTAACGGCAAGGCTGCAACGCTTGGAAGGTCGGGTAGTTGTCCGGATCGTAGTTCAGGAAGACGGGGACATCACATCGGCCACCATCGCAAAAAGTTCCGGGCACGAGGTCCTCGATCAGGCCGCGCTAGAGACCATTCGAAGGGCCTCCCCTCTCACCTTGTCACAGCCGCTGGAAAAATCTTCCGTCACGATGCAGATTCCCCTCGGGTACTACCTGGACCGGTAAGACGGAAAACTTATCCCTGGCACTGTTGCTGCTCCCATCGTCGCAAGACCGTCTGCTGATCGAACGTCAGGACATAGGCCCGGCAGCCCCCGCCCCGCACTTGCCCGCCAAACCCTGCCGTCCCGCTGCCCCGCTCGAAATAAGTCCAAATTTCTCCCCCGTCTGAGGCAGACTGTGTCTTGTGCGGGGATCCATACCGTTTCCCTACCATCTCCTGCGTCGCCTCGTTGACCCCATCTTGGAAGTACTTGGAACTGGCGCTGCAGGCGCTGAACACGAACAGGCCGATCATTAGTCCTGCGAGCGCACCTTCCCGGCACCAACCACGGACCAAGCCCCAGCGAGAACATCCGCCTTGGATTGAGTTACTCGATACCATCATTCATCCTCACCCTCCCTTTGAGATACGAAGACACCCAGACTTTACCGTCACGATCTACGACCACCGCACCGCCCTCCGGCAACCGCTCACCAAGCGCCAGCCCTCGCTCACGACCCATCACAAAAATGCCGGTATCCAGGCCATCTGCCGTCAGTCCATCGCGGGCGACCACCGTCACACTTTGGCAGTCACGAGCGGGCTGCAAGGTGATCGGATCGAGAATATGGTGATAGCGCACTCCATCCCGTTCGAAGTACCGCTCATAGTCACCGGCCGTCGAAATCGCCTCATCCTGCAGATCAATAAAAGCCAGCACCGCCTCTTCGTGCCTCGGATGCCGGATGCCGAAGGGAAATTTCATGCCGCCCGGAAGTCTGCCGAAGGTCCGGATATCCCCCGAAAGGGCCACGACTCCTGCAGTG
>JACOEF010000825.1 GCA_024998705.1 Nitrospira sp. | reverse complement strand
ATGTCTCCGGCCAATTCAGGCGGTGTGTTTTCAAGCGCCACCTTGATGGCATTGACGATGGTTCCAATGGGTTCCTGCAACGCCTCTCTCACCTCGGCATCGTCCACCACCAGCGTGCGGGGGATACCGGAAATCAGATCGCGTCCTTTGATCATCATGGTCTTGCGCTCTTCAAAGGGGTAGGCTGAGCCGATCTCGAACTTGATACGTTCGGCCATGTGCTCCCCGATGAGGAGGTTATATTTTTTCTTGATGTAGTTCATGATGGCGTCGTCCATCCGGTCTCCGGCCACCTTGGCCGACTCGCTATAGACGATACCGCCCAGCGAGATGACCGCGATGTCCGTCGTACCGCCGCCGATGTCCACCACCATATTCCCGGACGGCTCCGTAATCGGCAGCCCTGCCCCGATCGCCGCCGCCACCGGCTCTTCGATCAAATACACTTCGCGGGCTCCGGCCAGCTCAGCCGAATCGCGCACCGCCCGTTGCTCTACCTGGGTGATCCGCGACGGCACACCGATGATGATGCGTGGTCGCACGAAAGCCGTCCGGTTATGGGCCTTCTGAATGAAGTGACTGAGCATCGCCTCGGCTTTTTCGAAATCGGCGATGACCCCTTCCTTCATCGGACGTACCGCAAGAATATTGCCCGGGGTGCGTCCCAACATACGCTTCGCGTCGGCGCCCACCGCCATCACACGCTCCGTCTTTTTCTCCACGGCGACCACGGAAGGCTCATTTAACACGATGCCCTTCCCCTGGACATACACGAGAGTTGTCGCCGTCCCCAAATCGATCGCCAGATCGTTGGAGAACCACCCGAACATGTCACTCATGAAGCCCACTAGGACTCTCCCTTCACACGATTCCTGCGCTCAACCACGTCGCGCCGCCTAATCCGCCACATCCAGTTGCCCACTCTCCAACACCTGCGTTTTGGCAATCTCGTCGCCCAACCGCCGACCCTGCTCGTTCCCGCTGACCAACACCCCTTCCAGCGAGAGGACCGCGCCCCATCCGATCCATCCGACATACGGTATTTCAAACGCCAACTGGGCAAGACCGCAAGGCAGATTACGGATGATCGACTCTCGGAACCCTGCCGGGTCCCTGGTGCGGGGGACGATGGTCTGAAGCCCGATGAGCCGCTTCCCGACACTGCGACCGCCGCCAAACCCGTCGGCCAGCAAGAGATAGGCAAGTCCGGCAAGGACACCGATCGGGGGAACCAACTTACTCACCGCCGCGACGATCAGGAGGTCGACCATTTTGGCAATGAAGCGATTCAGCACCTGGGCCTTGGGATAGACGCCCAGT
>JACOEF010000329.1 GCA_024998705.1 Nitrospira sp. | reverse complement strand
GGCTGGAGCTTCGCCAAAATTCCTGCCGCCATCGACGACTACTGGCACATTGATACCGGCGGGAAGGATGCGACGTCCGACGGTGGCCTGATGCCACGTATGTATCCGAATCAGTCCATCACCAACTATGTTGGCGTGCCGTCGGTGGCCTTGGCAATGAAGAAGGTCGAGAAGCTGGGAGGCACGATTTGCAAGCTCAAGACGGCAGTGCCCGGCATGGGCTATTTCGCGATCTGTCAGGACACGGAGGGCAATACGTTTGCCTTGTGGGAGATGAACGAACGCGCCAAGTGAGCATGCTGCACAAGCCCTCCAGCGCCGTTCTCGTCTCGCTCAAGGTCTCGACGTACCCTGTGGGGAAAGAGCCTGTCTCGGCAGGCGTGGGGTGGGCGGATAAGAACGTGATGCCTCGGCCCTGAGACACCGCCGGCTCACCATCTCGCCGGCGTCCACAAGCGTGGCGCTCATTATGCTTCGCGCCGTGGACCTCACTGCGGCTTTGTTGGCTTGGTCAGCATTCTCAATGCAGGTCGTAACCCCTTTCGAGAGAGGAGTGGTCATGAAATATCTCTGCCTGGTGTATGTCGAAGAAAAGACGTTGAATGCCATGGCTCCGGATCAGCGGGTCGCGTTGTCGGACGAATCGATGGCCTACTGTGATGAGCTGCAACAAAACGGACAGCTTCTTGGAGCCTCGCCCCTTCACCCGGTGGAAGCGGCAACGACGGTGCGTGTGCGCGCTGGGAAAGTCTCCACGACCGATGGGCCCTTTGCCGAAACGAAGGAGCAGTTGGGCGGCTATCTGTTGATCGATGTCAGAGACCTCAACGACGCCGTCCGGATCGCCTCGAAGTTTCCCGCCGCTCAGTACGGCAGTATCGAGGTACGGCCGATCAAAGAGGGCGGCTGTGCGTGATGGTGCTGGTGACAGCGGCAACGGGTTGACGAGCCTTGATGGAGGCGCGGCATGAAATTCATCTTGTTGGTGCATCACGACGAATCGGCATTCGAGCAGATGAGAGACGAGACAAAGAAGGGCCTGCTGACGGAATCGATCGGGCTCTGCCATCAATTGGATGCGAAGGGGGAGTATGTACATGCCTCGCCGGTCCACCCGGCTGCCACGGCCACTCTCGTGCGGGTGCGGGACGGTCGTCCGCTGGTGACCGATGGCCCCTTCATCGAAACGCGGGAGCAGATGGCGGGCTATTTTCTTATCGAAGCGAAGGATCGTGATGAAGCCGTGGCGATTGCCGGTCGGGTCCCCGGCGCGCGCATCGGGACAGTCGAGGTGCGCCAAGTAAGGGAAATCACTGGATTGCCGTGACGCGTGAAGAATGAACGCTTCAGACGTGTCACGAGATACGAACGACGAGATACGCTTCACGGAATACCCACGGTTGGGAAAGGAGTCGGATATGAGCGGGGTACGGGTACTTGTCGGGACGAAGAAAGGCGCGTTTATCCTCACCTCGGATGGTACACGGAAACGGTGGGACGTGCAGGGGCCCTACTTCGGTGGCTGGGAGATGTACCATCTGAAAGCGTCGCCTGCCGATCCGAATCGGTTGTACGCCTCGCAGACCAGCAGCTGGTTCGGCCAGGTGATTCAACGGTCTGATGACGGCGGCAAGACCTGGAACCCGCCGGGAACCAAGCCGGAAGATTTGATGGGGGCGGACGGGATGCCCAACGGCGCAAGTAACATGTTTCTCTACGATGCGTCGGCGGAAACCGGTCGGCCGCTGACCACCCACCAGCATTACGACGGCACGCAGCGGCCATGGGAGTTCAAACGCATCTGGCACTTGGAACCCTCGCTGACCGATCCGGACACGGTCTATGCCGGTGCGGAGGACGCCGCAATCTTCAAATCATCGGATGGGGGCAAGACCTGGCGTGAACTGCCGGGCCTGCGCAGCGCGAAGGGCCATCTCTGGCAGCCTGGCGCCGGGGGATGTGCCTGCATACCATCCTGTTGGACCAGAGCCGGCCCGATCGTATGTACAGTGCCATTTCTGCGGCGGGGGCATTCCGCACCGACGATGGCGGCAGGACCTGGAAACCGATCAATCGCGGGCTCACATCACCATATGAGTTGCCGGACCTGGATGCCGAAGTCGGCCACTGTGTGCATCGCATTACCATGCATCCGTCACGCCCGAATGTGTTGTTCATGCAGAAGCATTGGGATGTCCTGCGCAGCGACGATGCCGGCGACTCGTGGCATGAGATCAGCGGTAACCTGCCGAGTGATTTCGGGTTCCCGATTGCGGTGCATGCCCATGAACCCAATACGGTCTATGTGGTGCCAATCAAGAGCGATTCGGAACATTATCCGCCGGAGGGAAAACTCCGCGTGTACCGGAGCAAGAGCGGCGGCAATGAATGGGAACCGCTCACGAAGGGACTCCCGCAGCAGGATTGTTATGTGAACATTCTGCGGGACGCGATGGCGGTGGATTCACTGGAGCCCTGTGGGCTCTATTTCGGGACGACCGGCGGGCAGGTCTATGCGTCCCGCGACGGCGGTGACAGTTGGACAGCGATTGTGCGGGATTTGCCGGGGGTGTTGTCTGTAGAGGTTCAGGCCCTGTAGCGGCTGCTGAAAATGGCCGCCAGCGGCGTTCTCAGTCGCGACTCTCACTGCGACGTACCCCGAGGGTACGCCTCATTCGCCTCGCTCCCTGCGGCCTTGCCGGACGACCATTTTGAGCAGCCTCGTGATGAGGCGCAGTGGGTGAGAGGTCACGAATAGTTGAATGTTCATCACACCGTTCGCGAGATACGAGATACGCTTCACGAGATACGTCTTCCAGTACACGAGATGAGAGACAAACTATGGTGCGAATCATACTGCCACAACATTTAAGAACGTTGGCGCGTGTGACGGGTGAAGTGGCGCTGGATGTGACTGCTCCAGTGACGCAACGGGCCGTGCTCGATGCGCTTGAGGCCCGGTATCCCATGTTACGTGGAACCATTCGCGACCACGTGACGCACAAGCGGCGGCCGTTCATTCGGTTCTTTGCCTGTGGGCAGGACCTGTCGCACGAGTCACCCGACAGCCTGCTCCCTGAGCTTGTCGTGACGGGCGCTGAGCCGTTGCTCATTGTTGGGGCGATGGCGGGGGGATAACAGGATGGAGAGCATATGGCTCATAGCCTATGGCAAACGGAGAAGGCCTGAAGGCACAGATGAATCTTGCTCTCCTGTCATGGGCTATACGCCATAAGCCATTGGCTCTTATCGAGGAGTGAACTGTCATGCAAAAGATCGCCCCATGTTTGTGGTTTGACGATCAGGCCGAAGAGGCGGCGAAGTTTTATGTGGCGACCTTCAAGAAGGCGAAGCTCGGTCCCATCACCTACTATGGAGAAGCTGGTGCGACGGTCTCGGGAAGACCGAAGGGCTCGGTCATGACCGTGACGTTCGAAATCGCTGGGCAGGAGTTTCTCGCGCTGAACGGCGGCCCGATCTTCACGTTTACTGAAGCGGTGTCGTTGATGGTGAAGTGCGAGGCGCAGGACGAGATCGATCACCTGTGGGAGGCCCTCTCCCAAGGCGGGGAAAAGGGACAATGCGGGTGGCTCAAAGATAAGTTCGGGCTCTCATGGCAGATCGTGGTGCCGGCGTGGGATGAGATGTTGCGCGACCAGGATGCCGCGAGGTCGGAGCGGGTCATGGCGGCCATTCTCAGTATGACCAAGCCGGATTTGCAGCTTGTTCAACGGGCCTATGAGGGCCGATGACGGCGAACACGGCATGAAGGCACAGTTGAAAACCTCATGCGCTGTCGATTTCCGCTTGTGCGGGCGACTAATGGGTAGAAGGCGGCCGGTGTGCGAATGCAGCTGCTGCACAACCATTTCACCAAGGAAGGAGCGCGTTCCATGCGATTCATCGTCTTCGTCAAAGCTACCAAAAATTCAGAGGCGGGGGTGATGCCGAGCCAGGGGTTGCTGTCCGCCATGATGAAATACAACGAAGAACTGGTCAAGGCCGGCGTGATGCTTGGAGGGGAGGGGCTTCATCCGAGTTCGAAAGGTGTCCGAGTAAAGTTTGCCGGTAACCAGCGGATCGTCACGGACGGACCGTTTGCAGAGACGAACGAAATTGTCGCCGGTTACTGGCTCTGGCAGTGCAAATCCAAAGCAGAGGCCATCGAATGGGTCAAGCGTTGTCCCAGTCCGATGCCGGGCGAAGAATCTGAAATCGAAATTCGTCCCCTGTTCGAGGCCTACGACTTTGGCGCTGAGTTGACACCTGAGCTTAGAGAGCAGGAAGAGCGGCTACGGGCACAAGTGGCCGGGAAGCAGTAGGATGAGGCTATGGTGGAGACAGCCGCAGGGCTGATGTATGCCGCGACCAAACCGAGTGTCGTTCGAATACACACGCAATGCATGGGTCGAAAGCTAACAGCGCCAGGGGGTCTTGCCAGACTTGATCTGATCGTATGAGGCGAGCATAGTTCTAGAAGAAGATACTCAACCCAGCTCAGTCAGACTCAGGAGGCCATTATGCGATACATCACGGTGACACTGGTCGCCCTTGCGTTAATTGTGAGCGTCTCGATTGGTGAGGCCAAAGAAAAGAAGCATGACAAACCAATGGACCCGCAGGCGATGATGGAGCTCTGGCAGAAGTTGGCCCAGCCCGGCGAGCCGCATAAGGCGTTTGCCGATTTAGCCGGCAGTTGGACGACGACGACCAAGGAGTGGATGGAGCCCGGCAAACCTCCCACGGAAGCCGGCGGTACCGCTGAACTGAAGATGCTGTTGGACGGACGCTTTCTCTATCAGGAGTTCAACAGCCAGATGATGGGGCAGCCGTTTTCAGGAATCGGGATCGATGCCTACGACAACGTGCGCAAGAAATATGTGACTGCCTGGATGGACACTATGGGAACGGGAATCTTTATCATGGAAGGAACGGCGAGTGCCGACGGAAAGACAATTACGCTGAAAGGGTCGCATCCCGAGCCGGGCGGTGGGGAGATGCGCCATCGCGCAGTCTGGAAGTTGGTGGACCACAATACACAGACGTTCGAGATGTATGGGAACCACGGGCACGGCAAGGAAGCGAAGATGATGGAGATCATTTATACGAGGAAGCCGTAAGGCGTTGGTCTCCGCGATCGTGTTGGGTGACGTGTGCACATCAAGGGACAGGGCAGGGCGTAGATATCGTGACCTGGGCAGCCAAATGAGCGGCTCGTGGGTCATCAATGTTTCGAATGGAGGACTGTATGCGGCGAACGATAGGATTTCTCGCGATGGCGCTGATGCTGACAAGCCTGAGCGGCTGCAGTTATCTCTTTTACCCTCGAGCCGGCGACTATGCCACACAGGCGAAGGGGGCGAACGGTGTCGAGACGATGATAAACCTTGCCAGTATGATGGAGGTGACTGCCTCCAAGGCGAAGGGTGGGAAAGGCGTCGATACGGCTTTCGACGATCTCCACAATCAGTTCCATGCCTTGAGTGATTCGTTTTGCGGCGTGACGGACGCACAAAGCAAAACACCGGCCTATGCACTGGCCGTGACGCACAAGAAGGAACTCGGAGCGATCTTCAAGCGGCTCTGGAAGTTCAAAGATGATCAGCCTCAGCGAGACCAGCATCTCGACTTGCTAGCTGCTGAGTTGAAAGAACTTCGCGAGACGGTACAGACGATCAAGTAGCGCTGGTTGTAGAGGTGATGGCAGCAGGGGATTCCAGCCGAAGGCCCGCCGAATCATCGTGCAGCCCGGACGATCCTGGATGACATCATCCAGAGCGTATAGCTGTGCGGCGGCTTGGACATGGTCGCGGGATGAGGCGGTTGCAGGTCACCTAGACCAGGACGTCACAATTGAGTCTCTTCAGTCGGGCAACATGAGTGGCAGAGGGGCCGAAACCAGGCGTTGGGAGCCGGGATCTCGCCCCCCTTTCTTCTAATTCTGATCCTCACCTAATCATGTGTCACTTCCTTGCGAGGTACGACCCGTACGTCTCATGAGGTCTCTTTTGGAACTATAGGGAGCGCGCGATGCTGTGTTTGCCAGCGACCATCAGCCGCATACGCGGAGCCGCCTCCGTTGCTTACCCAGGAGCTAACCAGTAAGATACGCGTGCGATTGTATCCCGTGAATTGCGTATTCAGCTTTTATCAGGGAGTGAGCATGGCCAGGCGATCACGACTTTCAACTGTAGCCCCGATGCTATACGGGTGTCTTGCATTGGCGCTGCTCTCGAGTTGTAAACAGGAGGTCGGTTCCTCCCCAGCTCCTCCAATGCCAGAGGTCGGTATTGTCGTGGCGACGGCGCAGGATGTGCCCGATGAGCCGGTGTTTATCGGACAGTCGGAGTCATCGCGACCGGTGGAAATCAGATCGCAGGTGACCGGGATTCTCAAGGAGTGGTTTTTCAAGGAAGGACGCGACGTCAAAAAAGGCGACCGTCTGTATCAAATCGATCCGGTGCCCTTTCACGCCGCGATGTTGAGCGCCAAGGCGACAGTCGCTCAGGCGGAAGCTCGACTGGTGCAGGCCAAGCAGAATTTAGCCAGGGTGAAGCCCTTGCTGGCCGAGCAGGCTGTGAGTACGAAAGATGTCGATGATGCGGTAGCCGAAGAAATGGCCGCGAAGGCAAACCTCGAAGGCGCCAAGGCGGAACTGGTCAAAG
>JACOEF010000121.1 GCA_024998705.1 Nitrospira sp. | reverse complement strand
TGTGGCCCTTATGGCCAGTGACCAGGTTCACGAGCACGAATGCGGTATGGTTGCCCGTATTCGGCGCGAAACGAGCGGCATCGCCATAGTAAAGCCCGGTGTTCGAGATGACTTCTTCCAGGTCATCTTTCGGGATCGTGTCGTGCACGAGTTGTTCGATTTGACCCACGATGGCCGTGGTCTTTTCGATTCGTGAACCTTCCGGCGCCATCACCAGCATCGTGAAATTGCCAGCATCCACTTTGGGAAAGAACTCGGTATGGAGGCGAGGCAACAGAAAAACTGTGGTGGCGAGCAGGGCGAGCGCCGCCAAGCCGATCACGACGGGCTTGAATCGTACGCCGGCCATGAGTAACGGTTCGTAGATTGCCAACACATACCGGAACCACCCCTCGTCGGCCGAGGCCTCATGGTCGGACGACTTGGCATGCCCGGCTTGGTAGAGCCAAGCCAAGACGACCGGCGTCACCGACATGGAGACGACATAGTCGGCCAACATGGCAAAGGCCACCGTCATGGCCAGTGGCACAAAGAGATACTTCACGATGCCGGTAAAAAACATGATGGGCAGATAGACGATGAGGATGCAGATCGTCGCAACCAGGATCGGCAGCGTCAGCTCCATCGCGCTGTCCTCCGCCGCCGAACGCCCGTCCTTGCCCATCTCCAAATGCCGGTGCAGGTTTTCCTGCACGACGATGTTGTTGTCCAGCAGGGTGCCGATCACCAGGGCGAGCCCGCCCAGCGTCATCAAGTTCACGCTTTGCCCGGTGAGGTACAGCGCCACCAGCGCGGCGGTCAACGAAAGAGGAATGGCCAGACCGACGACGAGCGCCGCTTTGACACTCGCCAGGAAAATGAAAATCATGAGGCCGGCCAGTCCGGCACCGAGGAGGCCTTCTTTCTGCAAATTGGCGATGGCCTGGCGGATGTAAAGTGATTGATCGTAGATAAACTTGATGGTTGTCCCGGACGGAATCTCCGTGAGCTTCGAGAGCTTCGCGCGAATGCCGTCGGTGACTTCCAGGGTGTTGGCGCCCTCCTGCCTGGTGATCGGAATGTAGGTTGCTTCGCGGCCGTTCACCCGCACGATCGAGGTCTGCACCGCGGCGCTATCGGCGGCGGTGCCGATGTCGCGGATCAACACCGGAGTGCCGTTCACGATCTTGATGGGAATGTCGTTGATCTTGTCCACCACGTCAATGAGGCTGTTGGAGTAGACGTAGTAGTCGAGGTCGCCGATTTTGATGTTGCCCGCCGGGATGATGGCGCTCTGCGCATTGAGTGCGTTGACCACTTCGGACGGAGACACGCCGCGCGCAAGCAGTCGTTGTTGGTCGAGAAAGACGGTAATTTGCCGGACCTTGCCGCCCAGCGGAGGGCCGGAGGAAATGCCCGGAATGGTCGCGATCTGTTGGCGTATGTTGAAGTACGCCAGATCTCGGATTTCCTTGGGGCCGAGTGTGTCGCTGGAGATGGAGAGGTATCCTACCGGCAGACTTGATACGCCAAACTTATAGACAGAGGGCGGGTAGACGCCGGGCGGCAGCAGACGGATGATGCTGTAGGCCAGACTGGTCAACTCCGATTGGGCCGCGTCGATCCCATAGTCCGGCTGGAAGAAGACCTTGATGTAACTCATCCCGGAGAGCGATTGGGACTCGATGTGTTCGACATAACTGGCTTCGACGAAGCGTTGCTCCATCTTGAGCGTGATCGCCCCTTCCATTTCGCTGGGGCTCAATCCGCGATAGAAGGTGGTGACGAGGATGGACGGCAGTTTGATTTCGGGGAAGATGTCTACGCGCATCTTCTGATAAGAGACGGCGCCTAGGATCAGGGCGATCATGCAGATGGCGAAGACGGCGTAGGGATTTTTGAGGGCGGCGCGCGTCAGCATGAGGTGGCCATCCGTCTGGTGCAGTTGTGTTCAAGCCAGAATTTCCAGAGGTGGAGGGAGAGACTCACGAGGTCATCGAACTGCCCCGGTTTTACCACGTAACCGTTGGCCCCGGCCTGGTAGCAGGCCTGCACATCCATGGCGTCGTCGGAACTGGTGAGAATCACCACGGGAATCGGCGCAAATCGCGCATCCTGTTTCAAGCGTTTCAGCAGATCCACTCCGCGTTCCCCCTTCAACTTGAGGTCGAGCAGGATCAGGGCCGGTTCATCACTGGGCACATGATCGTTAAGATAGGTCATTGCTGCATGGCTGCCATCGGTTATGTCCAATCGGCCCTTGTACCCGGACTGCGTCAAGGCCTGGCGAAAGAGTTCGCATTCGCCGGGGCTGTCGTCGATCAGCAGCATGGATAAGGGCATGGTGTCTGTGTCCGGGGGGTTCTGGCTCAGCACAAAGCAGGGATCGTGCCGTGGGGAGCGATGATGTGCGAAGTGAGTACCGTGTCAACAAAAACAATCACTCGAAGGAAGAGTGTCTCGAACGAATGAGTGATGAATGCCGGATGAGGCCGTTACGGTTCGGGAGAAACTCCCTAGGTTCCAGGGAGTTTCTCCCGAGTGAGACCGCGCTCAATCAGGCTGCCTTGGCGGCTGTCTTCTTCCACTCCATCATCTTGGCCGTCAATTGAGACGAAGCGATCGTGTAGTCGCCCTTAAAGCCGATCGACGCTTCGGCGCCGGTTTTGTCTCCCGATTGCACCTTGGTGACGACCGTTGCAGCGACCTTGTGGAAGGCCTTGTGTAGTTCGAGGATTTCTTTGTAGTAGGGGTCGGTGGCAGCGGGAGTGCCGGTCAGACTGTATAGCCATTTGCCGAATTCGCAGCGGTTGTCCACCCCGACCTCAGCCGGGACCAGCGCCAGCGTCCCATCGATGTTTTGCCGCAGCTTTACCTTCCATGCTCCATGCGCACCGATGGCCTTGTCGATTTGTTCAATGATGTTGGGCATGCGACCTCCTGGGTTATGTGGAACAGGGTATCCTGTTTCTGTATCGGAGGGAGGAGAGGACGGCTTGAGAGGTGAGGAGCGCGGCCTGGTCGTCCTCCTGCCCGCGGAACGCGCGGCCTATGAAGGCCCTCGTTCGATGCGCGCAATTGAGGACCGATCAGACCATCAGACCATGCTGTGCAGGAGCGGATTTCAGACGGGGAGGACGGATGGTAGCTCTAAGGCCAGCAACCGCGAGAATCGACGATCGTGAGCGGGGCTTGATGGGCCAGCAAGCGGGTGGAGCGCTCTTCTTACGAGCAGACCGACGCAGCCCTTGACTCCTGAGGCGAGCACTCACCGGTTGTCGAGATTGTTCGATTGCAAGACCTGGCCCGAATTACACGTCTCTTGCAAACAACCAGCATAGACGATATTCACGTCCGTGCCGCCGGAATCAATTCAAACGCTTATCAATTTTCACCAAGACGCGCGACTGATCCATGTCCGCGACCACTTCGTAGGGCAAGGAAGGGATGGTGGCTGGTTCCGCAATTCGGAATTGTCCTTCCGTCTTGTCATATTCCAACCACACCGGTAACGGATTTCCGTTTGTCTGGGCGAATTGATTCGGCGAGGTAGTCAGTGCCGTCAGGAGGTCTTTCGGTAGTCCGAACGAAATCATGTCCCCGCGGGCGATGATGGATTCTGGAATCGACACAGTAACGAGGCGGATGCCATCGACTGAGGTCTCTCGAATCCAGTTCACGATGAGTCCGTCGAGTGGGTAGAGCGTTGCCAGCTGCGTGGTGCCGGCTCCTCCGGTGGATGCACGCGAGTCACTCACAAGGGGCAGGCTCTGTGGCGGCAGCGTGGCGGAAGAGCCAGGAACGGGCTTGTAGTTTTGGCTTAATTGCGTGATGCCCCCAAGGTACTGCTGGACTTGTGGCGACGTGTTCAGCGACAAGATGGAAGCGCTCGTGACGGTCTGATGTGTAAAGGCATAGTTCCCCGCATCGGCTCCGCTGTAGACAGTGCCGGTTAAGGTCACGGGCTTGGCAATGCCGACCAACGCATCGGCAAATGTT
>JACOEF010000824.1 GCA_024998705.1 Nitrospira sp. | reverse complement strand
GATCTGTCGCTCCGGATGTTGATTGAAAGCTTCCTGCGGAATGTTGAGAAGTGCGAAGACGCCGCAAGTGACGGGGTCGAGTTGATAGGCGCGACCTGGCCACCTGGTCTCAATCGTCTGTACGACATCCCTTATGGATGCTGTGGATCGAGCACGAATAGGTGTTGTTCGGTTGGGCCGTGCAGTGAGAGGTGCCAGACTTGGCAGAGGTCTGGCGTCAAGTTGGTGGTCTCGTTGGCGACAGGAAGTGACGATAGCCGTGGGCATAGGCCCTCGTGCAACAAATCCGTTGGTGGCTGCTTCTTGGCCAGAGTCTGCGTGAGCTGGGCATAGATGCGTTGAGCACCTTGCGTCCACGAGGGGTGCGCGGGGAGGCCGAGAAAGGCAGCTTCCGATGCGCGTTTTTCATCATAGGTAAGCGGACGAGGAGTGGGTGAGGTGTCCATGAGGGCCTCCTATTGGATGTGGGCGTGGCCATTCATCGGATGCAGATAGACGTCGGTCACGAACACCGGCAGTTGTCATGCTGCCGCCGGAGAGTGCGGCGGCCGTTGTGCGTGGGGTGTTGGCTAGGAGGCTTGGACGAGGGATGTGAGCCGTGATGGCAAGGGCTTGAG
>JACOEF010000823.1 GCA_024998705.1 Nitrospira sp. | reverse complement strand
ATCGGTATTGTTATCGGACTGCCCCATAATTTCCGAGTTGAGCGTGCTGAAATTCGAGGCCGGAACTGGACCAGCCGGAGTGGCGGAATCTTTGAAGGCCGTCGGCAAGGAGGCGGCCATAATGGATTGCCCGATAATATTGGCTGCCGTGCCCACGCACGATTCGACTGCGATCGAGGCGGCCTCTGTCCGTCGCTGAATTCCCGCGATGTTATTTTCCAGCCCGCTCACGGTCAGGGCTGCTATTCCTAGGACCGTCATAATCAACATCGCCATGACAACCGTCAGCAACGCGATGCCTCGTTGATCGTCGGCTCGCCCGGCGATTACGTGACTGGTTGATTCTTGCCTAGAGTCCAACATTACGGACCTCCAGGGTTTTGGTGAGGACTCTCCGTCGAAATTGCTGGTGGGTCGCCTGGCTAAATCCGGCATCATTTTGCGCATTATGGTCGCTTACCTGTATCGGGGCGCCGGACCAAGCGCCCGCCGCGGTTCTTTCTCCAAGCCCTTGATCAGTCTTCGCTTGCCGTCCAACAACTGAGACTTGAACAAGCCGTATCTTGTCCGGTGTGGCTGGCACTGTGGACCAGGTCGAATTCGTCAGAAAATCGTTCTTATCAAATGTGCCTGACCCGTTCTGATCGTCGATGGCTCCATCCGGGATGCCTCCTCCCGTACAGCCATCGCAGGCATAGGCAAACTGAATGTCTTCTATCCCATCGACAATCGGAGCCAACGTGGCTACCCCATCGGGCGCAACCGTGCCTCGCATCAAGCAGGGACTCGTGCTGGAACACTGAACCGGTGTTCCGATTTGATATCGGAGGCACTGTAAAAGAAACACCGGTGCCCCTACCGGAAACGCCAAGGGTGCGGGAATCGTAGTCGCCAATGACAGGACATTGCCGGAGACCGAAGACACGACAGCCGTCACATCCCCATTAATGGAAATCATCGCCGTGCTGGCGGCAGCGATATTGAGGCCGGCATTCATCATTCCGGTCCCACTGCCGCTTTGCAGTGTAATTTGATTAAATCCGTTATTCCCGGTTGCGCTTGCGAGGGTCCACCCTGTATTGCCGACAGGCACGACGACCGAAATCTGGTCGGCGCCGCTATCATTCCCAGTTGGTGTCTGATCTCCCGGCACGATGGCCGCAGCGGTTGGTATGCCAGAGACCGTGTTTATGCATCCGCCGACTTGGCTCGTCATGCCCATCCCCGCGACTTTGACATCACTTGCAATGAGGTCCATGGCGATTCGCACATTTTGCTGAGTCTCTGCCGTCTGATCGTTAGCGCGGAGAGCGTTGCTCGTTGTCACAAGCACGGTAAAGCAGACAGCCACAACGACCAGCGCGATTACCATCGCAACAAGCAATTCGATTAAGGTAAATCCATGTTCAGTGCCGACCGTATGAGAACGCATAAAATCTTCCTAGTGGCCTTCGGAGTTATTCCGGAGCAATAACCGTTCGCATCGTGACCGTCTTCGTTCTTTTTATGCTCGTCTCGCTCTTGGTTGAGCCGAGCCATGTGACGGCTACGATTACTTGCCGTTGATTGAGTGGGGGCGAAGTCGGTCCCATGTTCGTTACACTCACGGTTCCACGAACATTCTCGAGGTGTCCGGTGACATCCTCCAGCAGCGCCTTCCACTGTTGGCAATCGCCCCTGGACGCGGTCGGCATCGTGTTTGGGCACGGTGTGCTCGCTGTCGTATCGATATT
>JACOEF010000822.1 GCA_024998705.1 Nitrospira sp. | reverse complement strand
TGCGGATTCCGAGGTCATCACGCGCAGTGTTCCGATTTGATCGTGCGCAGCATTCCGACGTGATCTCGCGCAGCATTCCGATTTGAAGCTGCGCACCATTCCGATTTGATCATGCGCAGCATTCCGATGCGATGCCGCGCAGGTGAGAATGTCAGAGCCTTGTCGATTAACGGCGCCTTCTTTGTGGAAGGAGCTGCTGATGCCGACGAGGAGGATGGATATGCGCCAGGTGCGCGAACTGATGAGACTGCACCGGGAAGCGGGGCTTGGGGTGCGCGAGACGGCGCGGCGCGCTGGGATTGCTGAATCGACGATGCGCGAGATGGTGAAGCGGTTTGACCGCTCGGGCCTCGAATGGCCGCTGGCGGCGGATCTCGACAATGCGCAGCTTGAGGCGACGCTTTACGGTGCGGCTGGGGTCAAGCCCGGGCGGCGCCGACTTCCCGCGCCGGACTGGGCGGCGGTGCACCGCGAGTTGAAGCGCAAGCATGTGACCCTGCAGACTTGGTGGGAGGAATATATCGAGGCGCATCCCGACGGCTATCGTTACAGCCGGTATTGCGACCTGTACCGCGGGTGGGAAGGCCGTCTGCCGGTGACGATGCGCCAGACGCACCTGGCGGGCGACAAGCTGTTTGTCGACTACGCGGGCGACAAGCTGGGTGTGGTCATCGATCGCCGGACGGGCGAAAGGCGCGCTGCGCACATCTTTGTCGCAGTGATGGGTGCATCGAGCCTGTCCTTTGCCTGTGCGACCTGGACTGAGACGCTGGCGGACTGGACCGATGCGCACGTCCAGGCGTTTGCCGCCTTTGGCGGCGCGCCGAGACTGCTGGTGCCCGACAATGCGAAGGTCGCGGTGATCAAGGCGTGTCTTTACGATCCGCAGGTCAATCGCAGCTATGCCGAGATGGCGCGCCATTACGGCACGACGTGCCTTCCGACGCGGCCGCGAAAGCCGCGGGACAAAGCCAAGGTCGAGGCGTGTGTCGGGATCGTCGAGCGGTGGCTGTTCGGGCGGCTGCGCAACCAGATATTTTACAGCCTTGCCGAGTTGAATACCGCGATCGCAGCGCTGATCGCCCGGCTCAACGACGAGCGCGTGCTGCGCCAGTTTGGTCGCACCCGTCGCCAGCTGTTCGAAGAGCTCGATGCGCCGCTGCTGACGCCGCTGCCGACTGAGCCTTACGTTCATGCCGAATGGCAAGCCAGGCGCGTGGGGCTCGATTATCATGACGAGGTCGCGCGTCATTTTTACTCGGTGCCCCACCGCTATGCGCGCCAGCCGGTTGAAGCGCGACTGACGGCGCGGACGGTCGAGATCTTCATCCGCGGCGATCGGATCGCGGTTCACATGCGCGGCAGCGGCAATGGCCGGCATACGACCTTGGCCGAGCACATGCCGTCATCGCATCGCCGCTTTGCCGACTGGACGCTCGCGAAGATCCTGACCGAATCGGGACGGGTCGGACCTTGCGCGCAGCTTTTATACGAAAAGATCCTCGAGGATCGCCCCCATCCCGAACAGGGCTTCCGCTCGTGCATGGGCATCCTCGGTCTTGAAAAGCACTTTGGCGCGCAGCGCCTCGAAGCTGCGGCGCTGCGCGCTCTCGAGATCGGCGCGCGCAATTACGGCTCGGTCAAGTCGATCCTCGAAAAGGGGCTCGATGGCCAACCGCTGCGGCCCCGGGACAGCGACCACCAGCCCATCGATCACGGCAACATCCGGGGTCCGGACTATTACAACTGAAGGAGAAGACATGCTTACCCATCCCACGCTCGATCAGCTTAATCACCTCGGCCTCTATGGCATGGCCAAGGCGTTCGGTGCCATGGCGACAAACGACGATGCGCGCACGCTCAGCCATGCCGAATGGCTGGGCTTGATCCTCGACCATGAGCTGACCTGGCGTCAGGAAAAGCGGATGGCAGCGCGACTACGCCACGCCAAACTGCGCCACCGCGCCGTACCCGAAGATATCGACTACCGGACACCGCGCGGGCTCGACCGGCGCTTTATGGAAACCCTTCTCAAGGGTGACTGGATCAAAGGTCACGACAATCTCGTCATCACCGGCCCGACCGGAACGGGCAAGAGCTGGTTGTCCTGTGCCATTGGGCACCAGGCCTGCCGCGACAATCTGTCGGTCCTCTACGTCCGGCTTGGCAAGCTGCTCGACGAACTGAGCGTGGCGCGCGGCGATGGACGTATTGCGGTACGGCTGAAAAGCCTCGCGCGCATCGACCTGCTCATCCTCGACGACTGGGGACTTGAGCCGCTCAACGCCAATGCCCGCCATCACCTGCTTGAGATACTTTAGGACCGGTACGGCAATCGATCCACCCTCGTCACCAGCCAGCTTCCCGTGACAAAATGGCACGAACTGATCGGCGACGCGACTTACGCCGACGCCATCCTGGATCGCCTCGTTCACAACGCCCACCGCATCACTCTCGAAGGTGACTCGCTGCGACGCCCGCACCCACAGACTGCTTGACCAAAATACGAATAGCGTGAAAGCAAATCACGTCGATGACGGCTCTGAGCCGTGCGCGGCATCAGATCGGAATCCCGCGCGGGATCAGATCGGAACGATG
>JACOEF010000395.1 GCA_024998705.1 Nitrospira sp. | reverse complement strand
GTGATCGTCTTGCCTCGCATTCTCAAGAAGGTCATCGAGCGATTGAATGTGTCCCGGGAACTCGGGATGAACATCAACATTCCGGCGGGCCTGCTGATCTGCGGCGCGTTGGTGATCATCGCCTTCTTTATCACGCAGCCCATCATTCCGCTCGGATACCTGCTGACGCGTGATTCTTTGGCCATTGCGCTGGCCATTATTTTGATCGGGTTTTTCACCATGATTGCCCGGCAGAAGGCGATCACGCAGATGGTCGGCTTCCTGGTCATGGAGGACGGGGTGTTTCTGGGCGCGACGGCCGCCGCGTACGGCATGCCGCTGATCGTTGAATTGGGCGTGTTCTTTGATGTGTTGGTGGCCGGGCTGATCGTCGGGATTTACACGCATCGGCTGCAGGATACGTTCGATAGCGTGGGCACCAGCACGCTCACGGTGCTGAAGGAATGAGTCAGTCGATGACGGATGCCCTGCGAGTAGGTGCTGCATGTGGTCGGTGATCGTCCTGCTGACAGGGCCGGTGCTCGCGGGACTGCTCAGCCTGGTGATCCAGCGCGCACGGGTGCTGCACGTCGTGAATTTTGCGACGATGCTGGCGCTGGCTGTTGCCGAGACGGCGTTGACGAGGCAGGTGCTGGCCGAGGGATCGGTGACGACCCTGGGCGCCTTCGTCTACGTGGATGCGCTTTCGGACTTCATTCTCGTGATTATCACCGCGATCGGCTTGTCCTGTTCGCTGTACATGTGGTCTTACATGGACGACCGGGTCGCCCGGGGCCTCATCGCGCCCAAGCGCCTCGGTCACTTCTTTTTCCTCTTCCATATGTTCCTGTTTGCGATGGTCGCAGCGACGGTGGCGAACAGCCTCGGCGTGCAGTGGGTGGCGTTGGAGGGGACCACCCTGGCGACGACCTTCTTAATCGCCTTTTTCCGCAGGCGCGAGTCCCTCGAGGCATGCTGGAAATATCTGATTCTTTGTTCGGTGGGCATTGCCCTCGCGCTCTTCGGAGTCGTGCTCACCTATTACTCCTCTGTGCGGGTCCTCGGCGATACCAGCTCGGCGCTCAACATGACCGCGCTGATC
Source organism: Nitrospira sp. (assembly GCA_024998705.1). Taxonomy (GTDB): domain Bacteria; phylum Nitrospirota; class Nitrospiria; order Nitrospirales; family Nitrospiraceae; genus Nitrospira_A. Next base: position 1,647 of record JACOEF010000395.1, on the reverse strand, counting down.
GGGGTGGCGAACCAATTGGATCCGAACGTGCTCAAGCTGGCGTTTATTTTCATCCTTGTCGGTTATGGCACGAAGGTGGGTCTGGTTCCCATGCACGCCTGGTTGCCCGATGCCTACAGTGAGGCGCCGGCTCCGATTGCGGCGATGTTGGCCGGGGTGCTGGAGACGGTCGCGGTCTATACGGTGCTGCGCAGCAAGGCGCTGGTGGATCAGGCGCTTCCCCCGGAGTTCAGCGGCAACCTGCTGGTCACCTTCGGGCTGCTCTCGTTCATTGTGGCGTCCCTGTTCATCCTGATTCAGCACAACTATAAGCGGCTGTTTGCCTATTCGAGTATCGAACATATGGGGTTGGCTATGATCGGCTTCGGAGTGGGCGGGATGATCGGCACCTTTGGCGGCCTCTTTCACCTGCTCAATCACGCTGTGGCCAAAGCGCTGGCATTTTTTGTCGCCGGCAATATCCACCGGCGATTCGACACCTTGGAAATTGACGGGGTGCGAGGGCTGGCGCGTGCGCAGCCGATTACCGCCGTGGCGATTCTCGTGGCCGGTTGCGCGTTGGTCGGGTTGCCTCCCTTCTCGCCGTTTGTCAGCGAACTCTTGGTGGTGTCGGCAGTGGCGGCGCAGGATTTTTCCTCCGATACCATGCATGTCGGACGATTTGTCACGATGACGATTTCTGACGAGATGCGAAGCCTGGGGATCGTTGCACTGTTTCTATTTTTCGCCGTCGTATTGTTCGGTGGGTTCATGTTTCGTATCGGGGCCATGGTATGGGGCACTCCTCCGGCCGGTATCGCGCAGGGAGAATCGTGGACTGCCGGCCATGTGCCGTTGATAATCATGATCGTGGCGTTATTGGGGCTGGGATTCGTCCTCCCCGAGCCGATTCAGACATTGCTGACCCGAGACGTCAACGTGATTGTGGTGAGGTGATCGAATGATCGACGCACGTCCGGCGATCGAGCAGGTGCAAGCAGCGTTTGCGCAGGCCATTACGGAGGTGTGCGCGGTTCACGGCGTTCCGATGCTCAGGGTGAAGAAGCAGGGTCTCCCCACGATCGCCCATTTTCTGCACACGAATCCGAGTCTGCGAGGATCGTTGTCGCTGCTTTGGGCGGCCGATCATCGTCCCCGCGAGGCGCGCTACGAACTCTGTTATCTCTTCACGTTGGCGGAACGCAAAGACTGGCTGCTGCTCGCGACGGATCTTCATGACGAGGAGCGGGAGTTTCCGTCGATCACCCCGCATCTCCATGCGGCAAAGTGGTACGAGCGGGAGATCCGGGATCTGTTCGGGCTGATTCCAGTCGGCCATCCGGATATGCGTCGGCTTGTGCGCCATGAACATTGGCCGAAAGGGTCCCATCCGCTGAAAAAAGATTTTCCCTGGGATCGGGTGTTGGGACGGGTGCAAGGGGAGTATGCCTTCCGGAAAATTCACGGTGAGGGAGTGTTTGAGGTGCCCGTCGGGCCCATCCATGCGGGCATCATTGAGCCGGGGCATTTCCGGTTTTCGGTGGCCGGTGAACCCATCATGCAGCTTGAAGTGCGCCACTTCTGGAAACATCGCGGCATTGAGAAGCTGTTCGAGCAGCAGCAGCTGACCGAGGCGGTTCCCTTGTCCGAACGGGTCTCCGGCGATAC
>JACOEF010000821.1 GCA_024998705.1 Nitrospira sp. | reverse complement strand
TGCAATAGCGGTTGGATGTATAGGCGGCACCCGGCGTGAGTGGGTACACAACGGGTTGCCATCCAATTCACAGGAGGAACGCTATGAAACGCATCCATGGACGGACCAGATGGGGCCGGTTGGCCGCCATCTTCGGCGCTGCGGCAGTGACGGCTCTGCAGTGTCTGACAGTCCCGGCCTTTGCCGGATTGGAACTTCCCCCGGGCGAACGTATCACCAACCTTCCCGCAATTCCTCGTAACATGCCGCAAAAGGAAGCGTACGAACTGTACGATCCGGTCATCGGCCGGAACTTTGACATCAAGAATCTCTGGATGCGTGCCGACCTTCGTGTGCGGCCTGAAATGCGCAACAATGCCTGCTTCGGCGGCGCGCAAGGGGCCGGCGGCGCTTGTAACTCCTTCGGAACCCGCGGAACTGCTCCCGGCGGCGGTAACAAGGGCAACGACATGTTCGTGCAGCAGTGGATGCGTTTGGGTATCGGGTATGATCTCTCCCCGGACGTGAACTTCTATGTGGAAATCATCGACAGCGCGACCTGGGGCGGCAATGGCAGCGCGGTGAATGCGGGGAACGGTGGTGATCCGCTGAACCATAATGGTGGGGCTGCGGGTGGATCAGGCAACGGTGGCCGGTTGGGCGTCCGTGCGGCCTACATGTTGATCAGAAATCTAGCCGATGTGCAGGGCTTGAGTGTGAAAGTCGGTCGGCAATATGTCGTGTTCGGTAATCACTCTCTGTTCGGTCACTTCGACTGGGCCAACACCGGTTATTCGCATGACGGTGTGATGTTCGCCTATCAGACCAAGAACTGGGACAGCTACTTCGGCTGGTTCCGTAACTCGGAAAGTGACCTGGGCCAGGCTGCTCCAGTCGGCAGCGGCGCGCCCAATATCGCCGGCACCGGCGGTCAGGATGCGCAACGTGATGCCGATATGTTCATTTTCTACAACCAAATCAAGATGGTCCCTGGAATGGTCATCGAGCCGTTCTACGTGTTGTACCAGAATCGGTATGGTTCGGCGGACAATGCGGGACAAGGGCTAGGAACGGCCAAGCATTCGAACCAGACCCGCCACATGATCGGGAACCGGATCGAAGTGCGCAAGGGCGGGTTCGATTTCAGCAACGAAATTGCTTACCAGTTCGGCCAAATGGGTCAGGCTGGGGCCTGCTCAGGCGAACAAAAGTGTTTGCACATCAATGCCTGGGCGACCAGAAACTGGATCGGCTACACGTTCTATGACACGGCGTGGAAGACGCGATTGGCGTTCAACCTCGATTACGC
>JACOEF010000820.1 GCA_024998705.1 Nitrospira sp. | reverse complement strand
CACGGATTGCCCGGACTCGGCGATGTTAATGCTGGTCACGGTCGACAGGCCCGGCCGGATCGGATGTTCCCGGAGTTCGTCCGCGGGTAACGCGATGCGCACCGGGACACGTTCGACGATGTGAATGAAGTTGCCGGTCGAATTATCCGGAGGCAGCAGGGCAAAGGCGCTTCCACTGCCCGGCACCAGTCCCTCGACCGTCCCATGGAATGTTTGCTTCGACCCATAGAGGCTCACATTCACCAAGGCCGCCTGGCCGGGACGAACATGTTGCATTTCCGTTTCGCGCAAGTTCGCTTCGACCCACAGATGATCCAGAGGAACAATCGTCATCAGCAGCGCCCCGGGCTGAACGCGATCCCCCACCTGCGCTTTGCGCTTGGCGACGTATCCGGAAATAGGAGCCCGGATCTGCTGGCGCGCATATTCCAGATGCGCTTCGATCAATTGATGCTTCGCGAGATCCACAGCCGGATGGGCCATAACGGTCGTGCCCCCGATCTGCGCATCCAACGAATCTAGCTCGGCCTGGGTCTCCCGCACCTCCGCGTCCAAACTCGCAATTTTGTCCGCGGTATTTTGCAGGATCTGTTTGGAAATCGCGCCGCTCGGCGCGGCCCGTTGATAGCGGTCCATGTCGTGTTCGGCCAAGTCCAGGCGGGCCCGGCGCGAGTGCAATTTTTCCGCGAGTTGTTTCCGGTTGATAAACAGCGACGCAATACGACGCACTTCCTCCCCTAACCGACCACGGGCCCTCCCCAGGGCGGCATAGGCTTGATGCTCGTCCAAGCGGATCATCAAGTCCCCTCGATTGACAAACTGCGTCTCCTCCGCCAGCACCTGCGTCACGATGCCGGAGGCCTGCGCCGCCACCGGCACCAGATTCCCCGTGACGTAGGCGTTATCGGTTCGTACCCAAAACCGGTCATGCGTATACCAGTACACCAGATACGCGACCGTAGCGACCAGCACCAAGCCGGCCACGACCAATAGTTGTCGATTCCGGCGCGCACGAATAGCCTTCGGATGGATGCGGTAGGGGCCGGCCTGCGGCGAGCCACCAGGGGATTGTGGAGTCTGGGACGTATCTGTCGTCGTAGTTGTCATAGATTTAGCTCGGATTCTGTTTTGGTCGTTTTGCAATGTCCGGATTGTGATAACCGCCGCCCAAGGATTCGATCAGATCCACTGCCGCCACCAACTGGTCGCTCTCCAAGGCCCTCAGCGCATATTCCTGCTCTAGGACCGGATAACGATGCCGCAAGACCTCCCGATCATCATCGAGCCCATTCACGAGTCGCACCTTCGCCAACCGCCAGTCATCACCCAACGAGGCCACCAACCGCTTATGCGAGGCCATGATCTCATTCGTGGTCTGCCAGGCGCTCAAACTGTCGGCCACTTCCCGCATTGCATCCAGCAAGGTATCGTTGTAGAGCTCCACCGCCGCATCGTACTCTGCACGTTGCGCCCCCAATTCACCGCGGAGCCGGCCGCCTTCAAACCAGGGCATGCGCAGGCCGGGTGCCAGTCCATAACTGAAGCTTTGACCGCTAAACAGGAAATTGGCGAGTTTATCGGTCCCTTTCGTCAGGGTCAGCGCATTGAATCCCACGAATCCCGTCAGATCGATGGTGGGATAGAATTGAGTGACCGCCACCCGGACCATACGCGATGCGGCGTGGGCACGATAGATGGCGGCCGCAAGATCCGGCCGATGGACGAGTAACCCCATCGACAGATGATCCGGCGCCGCAATCTGACTGGGAACGATCACTTTCGGTTTGGCGAACAGATGCACCGCCTCATCAGGTCCCTTGCCGGCTAATCGCGCCAGCAAATGGCGTTGCACATCCAACTGATCACGGATCGCCGCCTGGCGCTTGAACGCCGCTTCATACTCGGCCACCGCAATTTTGACCGGCTGGTCGTTATCGAGTCCGAGGCGGAACCGAGTCTCCGCCAACGTCTTGAGATCCTGGCGGATGCCGATAATGGTTTTGACAATCGTGAGCTGCTGTTGAAGTGCCTGGCCACGGAAATAGGCACGGGCAATGCCGGTGGTCAATCGGAGGCGCACTTCGGCCGTTTCTGCTTCTTCGGCCGCAGCATGGCCGAGCGCTGCTTCCAGCATGGCCCGATTCTTCCCCCAAAAGTCGAACTCGTAGCGGAAGCTCAACGGGTTGATAATCCCGTAGGCGATTCGTATGCCGCCCACCTCCGGATTCAACGCCGCAAACACACCGTGTTGCGAAATGCGTT
>JACOEF010000819.1 GCA_024998705.1 Nitrospira sp. | reverse complement strand
TTGACCTTCACCCCATCGTCGAGATCCAACGTGATCCGCTGATCGGCATAGTGCCGCAACTTCTCGTCAAATCCCCGGAGTTCAGTTTGGTGCTTCATAAGCTTGTCCCGTTCCTTTTCCAGTGTTTTCCGTTGGGAAGTGGAAGATGCCTTCTGAGTCTCGGAGGCCAGTTGTTCAATGCGAGCAGCCATTTTGCCTTGCAACGGGATGACATATTCCGTGCGCATACGGGCGAGAGTGCCGTCCTGATACCGGTGCAAATATACCAGGCATTGGAACGCTCGCTCCTTGCCACTGGAGAAGAGCCAGTAGATTGGACGTTTCTTGTAGGTCTGGAGGTGATCTTTGTAGAAGTCTGTCAGGAAGTATTTGCGCAGACCCTTGCCGAGCGATTCCTCGATGAAGTGAAGATTAGCCTCTAGCGTGGCCTCATCGAAGGTAGCTCGTAGAAAAGCCTGTGTCCCGGCCACGACGTCGTCCTCGAACCATTCGCCATCGAGTACAGGGATGATGCCATCCTCGTCGGGGGCGAAGGCCAGCTGATCCATGGTCTTACCAACTATAGACAGGTAATGTCCCAGGGAGTCGCCTGCGTTGGCGAGGATAAGGCCTGGCCTGTCTAGCGAGTAGCGACCCATCATGCAGCCGATGGCGTAGGAAAGAAACACGGCCATGTCTTTGCGTTGGTCAGCGCGGGTGAGGGTGATCTGGCCCTCTGGGACTTCGGGCTTCAGCTCATCGGCAAGGCCGTAGGCATCGATGAAGAGCCGGTTGTTCTCTGTCTCTAGCTCCTGCATCCGGCGGACGGCGGCGGTGCTCTGCGCCTTCCAATTCCGCCAGCTCGCCTCCAGCGTCGTCTCCTTCTGCCCAGTCCGCAGTAATGGCTGGTCGCGAAAATTCCACGAGGTCTCTGATGAGTCCCAATCGGTGCGGGCGATTTCGACGCATATTCCGGCTATAACTAGAACCCTCGAATTTATATGTTTGATGACCGCAGGATCAAAGGGGAGGCCGCCCACGCTCTTCGATACAAAATGCAACGTTGGACTGGTCAGCTCCACCAAGTGTCGACCAACCACCGAACAAAGATACGACAACAGTACTAAGGTATTGTTGCCAAACACTGATGGTGCCTCAACATTGAAAATAAATCCTGGTTCAAGCAGTCGTGCGCTAAAAAATGACGTGGTAGTATGAGACCAAGTAACTCCTTCTTGGAAATAAAGGTGCGTGTTCTTTATGATGCGAGTGGGTGACCCATACAGTGATCTCGCGAATTCATACAGTTCAGCGCCTCCCCGCTCCCAATTCAGAACAAAGTCGTTGTTGCCATACCATCGCCGAACTGGTCCCCCTTTTTTATGCGGAAACCACTTACTGTAACTTGCGAGATCATCTTCGTTTGATCTTGCGTTAAACTCAATCATTCCGAAACTAACTTCATACCACTGTCGCAAAAACCTCTCGTTGTCGCTTGTCTGCAGTCCAGAAGCGGTTTCATAAAACTCTGAGACGGAGCTCATCTTTTCAAATGCTCGGATGGTCGAATCGCCCGCGTGGTAGGCGATTGGGCTCCCTGGAATCTTCCTGAATGTCGCCGCAGCTGCCTCCCTATAACGCTCGTTGATCGTGGGAAACTGCTTTGGAACGAAATCTTCGTCGCATTCGAAATATCGAATACACTGAAACTGGGCGCTCGCCGCTACTGGCAGGCATTTACTCCAGATCATGGCGGCGGTTCCGAAATTAATTCCCATGGGAGTGCCACCTTTCCCCATGTATGGCATATGAACCATTCCACGCAGAAGAAAGGCTTCTAAGAGAGACTCCCGCATCGCTTGACATGTTGGCAGAAACATCCATGCGTCCATGGTAATCATGGCCACGAAACCGTTTGTTTGAACAAAAGCAAAACCGCGGCGTATGAACATTGCAAAGAGATCTGACTTTTCAGTTTCATATTGGCTCTTTGCAAAAGTCTTCAGCGAAGAGTTCATTCCCCCGTTTGCCAGATAGGGAGGATTGGCTGCGAGGACATGGTACCGTTGGCACAGCAACTCCGCCTGTTCTAGGACGCGGAGGACTTTGCCGTGGGTTTCGCTGAGAAAAAGCTGGCTGACAAGATCTTTGGCCTCAATGGTTTGACGGGCAAAGCTAATATTTTTTTCGTCGACGCAGGGCTGAATCAGTGAGCCGAAGGTGGTCGCATCCTCGAACTGAGAGAGGAGCTGCAACATGGGCTGATTAAAGAGGTCGCCGAGGTCGAGTGCGGCGATGTAGTCTCGGAGCTCGCCTTCAGCGAAGCGGATGTTTTGCAAGGCGAGGATATGGGGCTGGACAAGAGTGCCGGGCTGAAAGAAGCGCCGTGACTTTTCCCTGGCCTTGAAGACGAGGGCCAGTTCGGCGAGCTGCGCCGCGCGGGGACAGATCTCCAGACCGTAGAGATTGTGCTGCAGGATGAGTGCGGGAATCTCGCTAGGCACGTAGCCTTCTTCTTCGTAGATACGGAAGAGCAGCTCGAAGGCATAGGTAAGCATGTGTCCGCTTCCACAAGCGGGATCCAGTAGGCGGATGTCCTCGGGCTTGGTGATTTGCAGAAAGTCGGTCTCGGCTTCGCCCTCGATGTAGTAGGGCATGTGCTCATGGAGCCTGGAGCTTGGGCGGTTTAGCAACCAGAGGCGGCCAAGTGAGTTCTCGACAAGGTAGCGGACGATCCAGTGCGGGGTAAAGAGTTGGGTGACGGCCGGAATGTCCTCCGTGGGCACGGCACTCTTACGCGCCATGACCGCTTTTTTCCGTTCAGAGATGTAGAACTGGTAGAGCCATCCGAGGATCTCGACCTCCTGCCAGTCGTTTTCGTC
>JACOEF010000107.1 GCA_024998705.1 Nitrospira sp. | reverse complement strand
GCTTGCTGCAACTCCGCCAGCGCATCGGCCACCAGCATCGTCTGCATGAATTTCTTCGCCATCCCGACATTAAAAAACGAGCGGGACTGTTTCTTTTCGCCCATCTCGATCAGCCCCCTGCGGGGATTGAACGACACGTTCGACAAGGCGCGAATCGGAATCTCAAACGTCGGGTCTTTGGCCCGTTGCGCTGCCGCGATGACCACATCGGCCATCCCGACGAGCTTTTTCCCCACAGCCCCGTTCTTCTTCGTCTTTGCCTGTGCCATACCCTGTCCTATGTCCTTTTCCGGGTGGCGGATGCCTGCGCAGGTTTTTTCTTGAGCGGAGCCACCTTTTTCTTTGGCGGCTGCTCATCGACAAACAACGCTTGCTGCCCTGCTTTCACCTTCGGCGCCGCGCCCTTGGTCGTGGTTCCTCGATCGCTTGTCCTCCGCTTGGCTTTCACCGGGGATTCGGCCTTGGCGATCGGCCCGACCTGGGCGGGCTCTACCGGAACAGCCGGCGTCCCGGGAGTCCGCTCGGCAATCTCGGTCTCTCCCTCGATTCCTTCAGCCGTCACGATGATCGAATGCGGCAGGCCTTCGGGTCCGGCGCCTGTTTTCCCAAGGGCCTCGTCGGTCTTCTGACCTCCCGTGCGTGAACTGGCGATCTTATGCAGCTGTTCCTTCAATTTCTCCGTGGGCAGGTTTCCGCCTTTGAGTCGATTACAGGCAGCCACGACCTCCTCGATATAGAGATCGAAGATATTGCGGCGACGGAACTCGCTGGCAGCCCGCTCTCTTAGTCGCAGAAAAATTCCCAGCCGCCGACCGGCTTCACGCAACGCCAGGGTGATTTCCTTCTGAATTTCGTCGTAGTCGGCAATCGCTTCTTTCGACTCGCTGGTGAACGGTACCCACACGGATGCCATGTGCACAAAAATCACCATCGGCCCGGCAGGCAGCGCGCCGCGGGACTGCGACACCCCATAGTTTCGCCACGTGGTGCTGAGCACCGCTTTGAACGTGGCGCAGGCCGATTGCTGATAGAGCAACGGCACCCGGTTCGCATACCGGATGACCCGCGCCTGCTCGGTATCGTTGCCCTGGTCTTCCCCCCTCGGCCAAGGGCACGGAGGCCTGCTGCGGCTTCGCCACTTCTTCGGGACCTTTCCCGAAGGCGAGCCCTGCTTCGATAATAAAGGGATAGCCGCGATACACGGCCGGTGGCCGACTCACAGCCGTATAAAACTCCCCTTTGATTTGCTTATAGAGACCCGAGAGGATCGCCTTCTCTCCGATCGGCGAGATGCAATTCGTGGGCGGCGCCATGATCTTGGTGGTCTGAATCGTCTTGTAGAGTGTTTCTGCCGCCTGGTGTTTCACATCGCGAGGCTTGGCGGTAGGCGGCACTTTCGCCGCCTTACACATCTCCTCGGCCAGCGCGGGCGAGACTCGGCAAAAATCGCTCGCCAGGAAACTGGCCACCGTATGGCTCTTCGTGTCCTGCAACATCTTGAGCAAGGCCCCGAACTCGATGCCATACGGATGCGGCTTGATTTCTTTCGGTGAAGGCGGCAATTCGTGATAGGTCCGGGGATACTCTTTCATTTCCCCTTCCGGCGTGTGGTACACCAGCCGTACATGCGGATTCGCAATCGACGTCTGCTCCAGCCACTCATCGACCGACGCGCGGCCCTTCTGATAACGGCCTTCGACTTCGAGCGCCACCTCGGTGCCTTGAGGCTGAGCCCAATCGATCTGCTTATTCTCGTGCACCAGCGGCTCGTTCTTCTTCGTATCGATCTGCACTTCGAAATAATGCGCCGCCGCGCGAGGTCCCGTGCGGGAAATCACCTTTACCGGTTTCCCCGTCGTGAGCTGACCATACATCCCGGCGGCTGAAATGCCGATCCCCTGTTGTCCCCGGCTCATTCGCATACGATGGAATTTGGAGCCATACAACAATTTGGCGAACACACGGGGAACCTGTTGACGCACAATCCCAGGCCCGTTATCGGTCACCGTGATCCTGAAGCGGGTCGCCTGACTGGGTGCAACCGATGCTTGTCCGTTCGCGACGGTTTCGAGCCTCACGGTGACATCCGGCAGGATGCCTGCCTCTTCGCATGCGTCCAGCGAGTTATCCACGGCCTCCTTCACACAGGTCAGCAGCGCTTTCCGAGGATTGTCGAAGCCCAGGAGATGCCGGTTCTTCGTGAAAAATTCGGAGACGGAAATTTCCCGCTGCCGCGCCCCCATCTCAACCGCCGTCACCGCAGTCGACGGTTTCTCGGCTGAAGCGGATTTTTTTCGCGATGAGACCGATTCTGACACGGTGGAGTCGGATTGGGATGCAGACACGGGGGATTTAGCACGCGGCGATGATGTCTTGGTGGTCATTCAACCTCTCACGCAAGGAATTCACACTGGAAAGGCTCACTCGATTCACCCGATCAATACGTACACTCTTCGTCGTTTACAGGGAACAATCATGAGAGTCAAGCCTTGAGCGTATTCTCGTCGTCCTCTCGATGTCGGAAAACACGGTGCAACGGTGGATACAGTGCGGAGGTGATGGAAGGAGGAGGACGCGAGAAACCATGAGGCGAGGGTGGTGTCGGAGGTTTGGGTGGGAGGAGGACGCACCTACCGAGGAGAGGTAGATACGGCGGAGATCTCGGGAGGATTTCAGGCTTCCCAGTACGAGCTGGGCATGC
>JACOEF010000253.1 GCA_024998705.1 Nitrospira sp. | reverse complement strand
TGGGATTGTCGGTGTCCGGATCTTCCAACAACACCTCAACAGCCTTCCCGTACTCAGCCACGGCCGCCATGACATCGCCCTTATCTTCATACACACGGCCTAACATTTCCAGGAAGGGGACATAGCGTGGGCCGGCCGTCAGGTATTCCCGCAACAGCGATTCCGCCAGCCAGTAGTCCTGCCGTTCCATCGCCTCTCGCGCCAACGATTCGAACGCCGTCCGTGCACTCATGAGACTGCCGAGCCGTAAATGGAGCGTGGCGAACAGGCGCCGCCCTTCGGCGTTGAGCGGGTCGAGTGCGAGGAGGTCTTTGAGCACGGCAGACGCCCGGCCGTACTTGCCGGCATTCATTTGCGTAATGGCATCTTCGAGCAGCGCTGACTTCTTGTTGTAGCCAAGACTGACCTTTTTCTAGGCTTTCGCTGGGCTCTTCTTGTCTGATTTGAGAGGGCTTTTTTTATCGTATCGCACGGTGTAAGCCTGTAACTATTTGATATGTTTTATTATTCCAAACATGTCATCACTATGAAATCGACTAGGAGGATGGTCCGATAGGACATGCCACTGCACCAGAAAACAACGCCGTACGGGAAAAACAGGAAGTGCCTTGGCCACTAGATGGTCCTCATCCGAGCCCAAATGCGCTGATGACCCTGGATGGGGACCTTCACCCGCCCTCCCCTTCAACCAGGATCTGACACAGCGATCTGCCTATCCTTTTCGGCATTCCCCGGTCCGATCTTGATCGGGGATTCTCCTGTGCCGGTTGCGACACAGAACTTTGCATCAACCTGACACAGGCCGACGTCGCCGGGACCACAGCCTACGAGTCTCCTACAGTGATCTTCGATGGGTGCACGGACCGGTGGGAACAACGGGGCCGCCGATACGCTCATCGAGTTCGGGGAACATAGTCTCAGGCCAATACTGACCTGTAACCAATGAGGAAGACTGGCCGCATTGCCCGAGAAGGGTGGTGATCTACACCCGGAGGTTCCGTATACTGGGGGCTCAAGGAGTATCCCGTTGCCCCAGCGCCACATCCTCATCCTCACTGACCTCGACGGAAGCCTGCTCGACACCACCACTTATTCCTATGATGCGGCGGCGGAGGCGCTCTCGGCTATCCAGACAACAGGTGCGACCCTTGTTTTGGTTTCGAGTAAGACCCGATCAGAAATGGAGCCGCTTCGGCTTCGCCTCCACAATCACCATCCCTTTATCGTCGAAAACGGCGGTGGGCTGTTCATTCCCAAGGGCTCTTTTCCATTTCCCTTGGAGGGGTCAACGGCCAGCGGGGAATATGAGGTGGTCGCGATCGGAACCCCCTATGCCAAATTACGGGAGGCGCTGAACGCCATTCGTCAAGAGCTCGGTTGTCGCCTGCAGGGATTCGGAGATCTCTCCCCCAACGAGATATCCCATCTCACGGGACTGTCTCCCGAGGAAACCCTGCACGCTCTCCGCCGGGAATACGACGAACCGTTTGTCGTTGAGGGAAACGAGGTGTCCTGGCACCGCCTGCTGGCTGCGGCGGAAACACGCGGTCTACGCATAACTCGAGGAGGGCGGTTTTATCATTTGATGGGAGAGAACGATAAAGGGGTTGCGAGTCGGCGACTCATTGCCTGGTATGCGCAGGCCGCACGGCAGGAACAGCGCGTCTTAACCACAATCGGGATCGGAGACAGTCTGAACGACCTCCCCATGCTTGAAACCGTAGACTATCCCATCCTCGTCCGGAGGCCGGATGGCTCCTACGACCCGGACGTGCAGCTTCCCCACCTCACCCGCGCCGAAGGAGTGGGGCCGGTAGGATGGAACCGCAGCCTCATGGACCTCCTGCCGACTCTTTGACGATCGGCCGAACGGCACTCCGGCAGCACTCTGACCCAACGCCGAAATGGACGAGGCACTAGTTCCCTTTCGGCGGCACATCGGCGCGCCGCCAGCATTGAAGGCCGGCCAAAAGCCCACCGGCAAATCCCAGCCCAACAGCCAACGCCACCAGCCCCACGAGCGATCGATTAAACACAAACGGGCTTTGGCGTCGGTGCGGATAGCGGGGGACGGCCGCCTCGCCGCCCAACCAGCGACGTGCTTTCGCCTCTCCATCAATTTCCGAGATTTTATTCTTCATGCCCTGTCCTTTATGATCGAGGCGCTGAACCAGCTCGCCCATTACAGATGGCGCAAGTCATCGGGCTTTCCATCTCGCATACGGACGGAAAGTCCTCGTTCGAGATAGTCTTTCGCCAAATCTTTTGCGCCGAGCCCGAAGGCCAGGGCGCCGGCTAACACAATCCCTCCCAGTGTAATACCAAATCCCACCACCACAATGTTTTGTGCAATACCGAGCTGCTCCAGCGCCATGGCCACGGCCAAGAGCTGAATGCCCCACCGCGAACAGGTCGCCACTAATCGCGCAGGGGGCAACCCCGCGTTGACCGCGGCGATCAACACCGCCTGGGAGACAAAGTTGGAGAGCAACCAGCCCGCGACGAGAATAAGACCCGCCGTCACGAGATGCGGCACATAGGCCAGGAACGATTTGGCAAAATCGTTGATCGGCTGGAGATTCAGCGCACCCAGCGCGGCGACCGTCGCAAAAATCATGACTAACCAATAGGCCGCTTGCCCCACCAACCGCGAAGGATCGGTCTTGACGCCGCCGCGCAGCAAGGCGCCCGTCACTCCCAGTCGATCGAACAATCGATCCAACCCAACCACCCGTAGCAACCGCTCAAGGGCCTGGCTGGCCGTCCACGCCACCACCAATCCCGCGAAAAAAATGATCGACATCGCCAACAGGCTCGGCAAAACCGCAAGCACCTGCCGCGCCATCAACTCTAAGGGATCAAGCAGCCCCTTCTCAAAAAACTCCTTCATGTTTCCCTCCTCCGGCCTCGTCTGCAGCCTGCCTTCAGATGGATCGCGTCACAAATATCAACCGGCATGGGGCTCATTCCAGCGCGCCACCAGGTAAGACTTATCCTTTTCAAACGCCTGGCACAGCGCTTCAATGCGGCCTTCGGCTTCACTCGATGTGAGCCCCTGCGTATCCAGCACAAACGACGCGGTTCGCCCCAGATACAGGGGGGTGAAAGCCTTCAATACATGATCGAGCGGCAGCACCCGGTTGCGATACGCGACGGCGGCGTCATACACCACCCGCGCCCACAGGCTGTCGGCGATACGAAAGTCTTGCGCCGAACAGGTCCCCAGCGGGCGCAGGCTCTGTCGGGTGCCGGGAGCAAGAATCTGGTCCCAAATCGTCCCCAGATCACTCAGGCCCTGCCGAAACGTGCTGATCATCCGATCGACATTGACATTGACCGGTTCGACGCCGACCTCATACTGAAACCCGAACAACGGCACCGCGTTCGAACCATCGGTTTTTCCCCATACCGCATAATGATCTTCCATGAGCGCAAACACGGCGCCGAGCACCTGTACCAGCATGGCCGACAGGTCCGCCGCAGGATCTTTGGGGTTGTGAATCTTGGCGCCCAAAAAACTTTGACAGACCCGCGCCCCGCTGGCGATCGCTTCCGTCGTCATCCAAATATCGATGCCGAACTTCGCCACTTCCGATTCCCACACATGCTTATCCAGGTAGTGCTGGGCTAATTGCCCGGAGAACCCGAAATCGCCACCGATGGGCTGCCTGATCCGGTGACCATAGAGTGTGCGCGTGAGCGGATACACAATGCTATTCGTGATGGTCCCGTCGTATTTGTGGCGTAGATAATAGGGCGCGACGTAATCGAACCCCTGCTCGAGCACCGGGCTGACCAGCAGCTCAATCCACTCCGGCGTAATGCTGCGCAGGTCAGAATCCACCACGGCGCAGGCCTTGGCCTTCAAACGTCGCGCAATTTCAAAAATCGTTCGAAACGCGCTCCCTTTTCCTGGAATGCCGTGGTACGGCGTGATGATCTTGTGGAGCGAACTCTGTTGATCACCGATGAAGAGCGTCTTGAGATCGACGACCGCCTGCGTAACCACTTGCTGCGTGCCGTCGGTCGAGCCACCGTCCGAATTCACCAATATCGCCCGCGCTTCCGGGAAATACTTGGCCAAGCCGGCGCTCACTGCCTTGACGACATGCCCGATGGTTTCGACATTGTTGAAGCTAGGAATACCGACCAAAATATCCGTCTGGGCAAATTGGTCGACCTGCGCTTCGGTTTCAGGCGTCAGCGGGGTGGTATGGGAAGCGTCAGAAAGTTGAGGGCCAGGCGTCATACGTTCCGTCTCGCACGCCTCCGCCCCGACAAACCATGGATGACATGACTAAACTGGATCGGCGAAAGGCTCGTGGATGTGACACAGTACTAATCTAAGAGACACCATCTTGCCTGATGATGTCAAGCAATCCTGCCTCGACACCGAGTGAACGGCTTCGACAGCTCGTTCGACTATCGGCTCGGAACTCGGACTGATCCACCATTTCATCGACGAGCGCACCGGCGCCGACTCCATTGGGCGAAGGCGAGCCCTCAATGATGCAGATCGCGTATGAACGGCAACCGGAACAGCAGGCGAGGAAAACGCACGAGGGCGAGCGGGGCGCGAGGGGGAACGGTTATCCGGGGTCCGAAATGACAATCTGTTCGTTTCGATCCGTACTGAAAGCAGGCACCCTGTCGTGGGCACTGACAAAGTCACTCAAACGGAGTTGGTCATCGGCATCCATCAAGATGGGATCGACCCCCAACTTCGACTCGCTGGCCCAGCGGATCGTGGCCAGTCTCACGGAGAGGGGTTTAGGCTGTCCCGGGATGTGCAGGTGCAGCTGAAGAAGATCCCCCGCTTGCAACCCTTTGAGTCCGGTCCGCGACCATCCCGGGATCGAGAGATCCAGCATTCGGCCGTTCCAAACCAACAACCCCTCCTCGGAACGCGATCCGGTGCACTCGATGATAAAACGTGGGCGATTCTGTTGTTCCATCCGTTCCTCCAACCAAACGCCTCGGCAGAATATGAAAAACCACGAATAGCTCGATAGTCCCCGAAAGTGGGGGGCCCCGGCTCACGCAAACTGATCCGGTACAGGGAGGACCGTACTATCGCGGGCAAAACTCAGTGATGGTGCAGAAGAAATGGAACAGGCTGGTGAGAACTAGCAACCGGACTGGGCCTGACGCTCGAAGAAACACCGATGAGGGATCGCAGGCTCACGCGACACGAGAAGATCCTGCGTCTCTGAGGACTGACTCTACAAATTTATGAATACGTGCTTGCGCCGTCGCACTCATCTTGACGGTTTCAAGCCCAAAGTCACGGCCGTCCACCCACTGCACCGTCACCCCATCGACATCGATCGCCTTCGGCTGATCAGGTAAAAAGACTCGCAGTGTGAGCTTCATTCCAACCGTGACAGGCTTATCCCCCTCAATCCGCCATCCCTTGACCGAGAGATCACACACCTTGCCGGTTCCAATCAGGCCTTCCCCAAGGTAGTACAGGAAACAGCTCACGGGCACGCGGGAATGGGAACGAGATGTGTGTGATTGAGCCATGATTCGTGGCGAGGAGAATGGGCAACACGCCGTATCACCCTCAACTAGACCTCAGTCTACTCGACTCAGTGAGGATGGCCAGGAATATTCTCTTTCTTACCACGGAGCGCAAGCAGGCCCTGCGCCGCACAGGTTGAAAAGAGGAGCAAGAGGAAGGGGCAAAGGACGGTGGTCAGACTAAGGCAGTCACGAACTGTTCCAGGCGCGCATGCTCATCGGCTTTGATCATGTTCACCTCAATGCCGAATTCCCGCCCCCGCGACCAACGAACAACCGCACGGTCAATAAACACGGTGGGGTGTTGATCGGGAAGAAAGACGCAGAGGGTCACGACCGTTCCGGTCTCGACCGGATGCGTCCCGTCGACACGCCATCCATTGAGGGAGAGGTTCCAGGCAATGCCGGTTCCTTGAAGCGCATCACTGGAGTAGTACACAGAACACTGGACGGGAAACCGGCGAAACGACCGCAGCTGGAACCTTGCAGCAACCGCAGCCGGAGAGGAGCGCGGGGCCACGGGAACGACCTGTTTGCTGCCACCGGTCATAGGGTATCCGCCTGAATGGTCCGTATCCGTGACCGTTGGGGTGAGTGACGGGTTTCGAACCCGCGACCTCCGGATCCACAATCCGGCGCTCTAACCAACTGAGCTACACCCACCACCCTAGGCCAACGAGGAACGCGCATCTTAACAAACCCCGAAGAACAGTCGCAACCGCCCTGAACCCTTCCCCTGACTCATTGTTCGTTGCCTAGAGTGAGCGGGCGACGTCGCGGCGCCTTCTGCATCGCGGCCGCAGGGACGGATTCAACTGATTCACCAACCATCAACGCCCCCGACGATCGAAGGCCGCTTGCATTTCCTCCAGGATGGCCGCGGCGGCGGCAGGAGGATCTTGGGCATCGCGAATGGGACGACCGATCACCAGATAGTCGGCGCCGGCGGCAATGGTTTGGGTCGGCGTCGTCACCCGCGCATGATCATCGGTCCCTTTTCCTGCCGGTCTGACGCCGGGGGTCACAATGACCAGATTCGGCCCCACCTTGGCGCGAATCGCCTGTGGCTCCTCTCCCGACGCCACCACCCCGTCGCAGCCGACCTCAGCCGCCAGCATCGCCCGCGCGGTCACTAAATCCTGGACGCTCCGCTGAATGCCCATCTCCCGCAAGTCTTCTCCGTCGAAATTGGTCAACACCGTCACGGCCAGCAGCTTGAGATTGGACGGTCCTCGGCCCTGCACCGCCGCGATCAGCGCTTTTCGATTCGCATGAATCGTCAAGAACGTGGCCCCCATTGCGGCCACTCGGGCCGTCGCGCGCCGGACGGTTTCTTCAATGTCGAGGAATTTGAGGTCAAGAAACACCCGCTTGCCCCGGTCCACTAATTTCCGGACGATATCCGGCCCCGCCACCGTATACAACTCCAGGCCGACTTTCACAAACCGCACCTGGTCTCCCATTCGAGACACCAACGCATCCGCCTCCGCGGAAGACGGGACATCCAATGCGACAATCAATCGATCTCGGGCATCAATTCGCGTCATCATGTGTACGCCGGCACCTTCGAGATTTCCCCGTGGCCAGCTGACTCCTTTCCATGTCCTTGACCTCTCTTCCCATCCTATGCTACAAGCTCAAGCTTTGAACGTAGGAGAATCCGTATGCCTGTTGTGCACAAATCCACGAT
>JACOEF010000818.1 GCA_024998705.1 Nitrospira sp. | reverse complement strand
GCGATAGCTTAATATGCAATGAAACCCGCACATTCCATCCCGACCCGTGAGGTGGAGGAGGCATTACTATGGCTGAGCAACAAGGTGGCGCACCGCCGCAAGAAGAGGCGGCCGCCAAGCCCAATATTATTCCCGGCGTAAAACACGTCCTTGCCATCAGCAGCGGCAAGGGCGGAGTCGGCAAATCCACCGTATCCGTCAATCTGGCCGTCGCCCTTGCGCTTACCGGAGCCAAGGTGGGACTGCTGGATGCCGATATCTACGGCCCCAACATCCCGATGATGATGGGCGTCGAAAAAGCGCCTGAACAGAAAGACGGTAAGATCGCCCCGGCGGAAAGCCACGGGGTCAAGCTGATCTCCATGGGCTTTTTCGTCCCTGAAGATACCGCCGTCGTGTGGCGTGGTCCGATGGTGCATACGGCAATCCAACAACTCTTCCGGGATGTCCTGTGGGGCGAGTTGGATTACCTGCTGATCGATCTGCCGCCAGGAACAGGCGACGCGCAACTCACGCTGACACAGTTGGTGTCTCTGTCGGGCGCCGTCACGGTCACGACTCCGCAAGAAGTGGCGCTGCACGACGTGCGCAAAGGTATGATGATGTTCCAGAAGGTCAACGTGCCATTGTTGGGCATCATCGAGAACATGAGTTTTTTCCTCTGCGGCCATTGCGGCGAACGCACTGAGATCTTTTCCCACGGGGGAGGAGAACGGGCGGCAGAGAAACTGGGCATTCCCTTCCTCGGACGGGTGCCCATCGATCCGGCCATTCGCGCCGGCGGCGATACGGGAAACCCGATTGTGGTCGCCAAGCCGGATTCCCCGCAGGCGCAGGCGTTTCGCGAGATCGCCGCGAAACTTGCCGCAGCGCTGCAAACAGGCGAGGCAGGAGCGGCGAAGAGCCGGATCGCCAGTCTGTTAGACAAAATCAAGCGCCCGGCGACCGGACACTGACCGGGCACCGGATCACGGAAGATGTACGCACTCAGGGAGGATGTATGGGGGAGTTGATCAGAATCGCAGGAACCGCCGACGTGAAGCCGGGAGCCGGTATGGTGGCGGAAGTGAACGGCAAGGCCATCGCCGTATTCAACGTGGATGGCGCCTTTTATGCCATCGACAATACCTGTGTCCATCGGGGCGGCCCACTGGGCGAGGGCGATGTCGAAGGCGATGTCGTGTCCTGCCCGTGGCACAACTGGCAGTTCAACGTGAAGACCGGAAGCTGCATCAACAATCCTTCGGCGAAAGTAACCGTATATGAAGTCACGGTGGAAGGCACCGACATTAAGGTCCGGCTGTAACACAGGCAAGACCGCGTCGGTCGCCAATCGACCGCCACAGACCAATGTGTCCGACACAACAGTGAATGGAGGCTCCGATGGCAGACAATACCTTGCCCCTGAAACACATTGACGTCGCCGAAACTTTCGTGCGGCTCTACGTCTTTCTGACGCAGTATATCGACCGCTGCGAAGATGAAGCCGCGCGCAAGGAGTACCCGGCAGCCGAACTCCAAAAGCATCTCGGCGAAACCCGTGCCAAGATGATGGAGATCTTGAAGGTGAACCCCGTCGTCAAGGGCAAGGTAGAGAAAGAATGTGAACGGGTCCTCGCACTGGGCAGTAAGTGTCTGATGGGCGGAACCGAAAAGGTGGCCGCGCTGGATGTATTGGGAGCTGAGCGGGTCATTCTCAAAAACAAGACCATCGCCTTGAGCGATCTGTTGGCCGTCTACCGCGCGCTGTAGTCGTTCATGTCCACCCCGGCTGGAGAGAAACACCCACTCGCCGGCTTTGATGCCCGGGAGCGGGGGTTCAATCGTCCGGTGGAATTTTCGCGAACCGCCTCGGGCTACCAGGCGACGTTGCGCTATGAAACGACGCACATCGTCACCCCGGAGGCGCCGAGCACCGCCGAGGCCCTGCAGCACTTGATCGCCCTGCTCCAAGCGCAGGGGTACACACAATTGCGCAGTCAGCAGAGTTATCGCGACGGCATCTACCTCGGATCGCAGGAGCTGTGGGTGGACTATCCGGACCGGCAGGCAGATCCGGAGGTGGGGCTCCTGGGCTTGCTTAAGAAATGGCTCGGACGCTCACCTGGGTGACGGCAGACGCCACCCGCATGCACACCCCGGCGACATTGACTCTCCTTCGCCTCACGCCTATAGTCCATCCGAATCAACAAGCCGATCCTTCGCCTGCAGGCCTTTACCGGACAAGATCCGGCACCGGAAAATTGACGATGTTCTGG
>JACOEF010000817.1 GCA_024998705.1 Nitrospira sp. | reverse complement strand
TGACCGAATAATTCGCTTTCTCGTGATCCAGAGAATCCCGCACTGAGCTTCATTGATCGAACGCGTGGACAGACGGTGACCCATTGATTGAGCAAAATACCCACTCCCTTAGCAAATCCTAGGTTAGGGGCTTTTGTGGGGCGCGAGGCAACTTCCCTAAACTGAAGATGTCGAGTTCGTGACTCGAAATCGCTTTGAAATCTCGTCATAACTTCATCACGAAATTCTTTATGCTCTTGCTTGTCTCCGGCCTCGACAAAATAGTCAAACTTGGACCAGACAATGTGGATGACGCAATCACGCCTCAACATTCCGCTGTCAAAACAGGATCGTAGAAGGGTTCGTGCGCCCTCGACCATTACCCAACGTTTTTCAAAGCGTAAAGCCTTCTCACTGTCTAGCAACATCACAAAATGACTAGCTCGTCGCAGAAATTTCAGTTCTTTGCATGCTTCCGTAGAATTGGAAGCATACTCAAACATTTCCCCGGACACATCGGTAAAAAGTAAGTCCTTGCAGCTTCGCTTCGTTGTGGAAGAACACACTTTGAGATGAAGATAAGTTGGAGGATCGTATGGAGTTCTGGCCGTGTCCGGTTCAGGAATATCTGAAATCATACGTGAAAGATGACATCGTTCCTCAAGGGCAGGTAACGTGAGCGACTCTGCAAACAAATGGTTTTCAACACAGCCCCACTGAAAAAGTTCGTAGAGACTCGTTAGTAGAGTTGTTTTTCCTGAACCTACTGGTCCAGCAATGACTACCCACTGAACTGGCTTTGAATATGCCAGCGCTATTGCACTGGTTTCAGTCAGTTCCTTACCACGATGTACATCAATAAAGTCTGGAACAGCTGCCTCCGACGTGCCTTTAGCAGTGCCACCAGTCTTAGCTTGAGCATTACCGGAAGCATTAGGATTCATAGGATCGTGAGGAGCTTCGCTCATGATTTCATTTACATTCTTTCCATGAGCGGCATAATATTGCCTCACGGAAAACCTGGTGAGCGAGTAGGTGAGGCGCTATAGAGGCGCTAGAAGATATGCCAGTCCCTTCCTCGTAAAAGGGCAGCCAAGAGGTTTTACCACTCGATTCTAAGGACAGTTTGACTCCTTTTCCAATAGGGAGAAGGTCTTGCAGTTCTGATGGGCAGTTTGTCTCAGCGAATTTTTCACGCCACTCCCTAGGCGTAGTGTTAATTGCATCTTTCAGACTCACGGATGCCGGCAGGCTTCCTTTTGCACACCTAATGATGCGGTCGAGGAACGCTGCGGCCGCAACGGGACCAGGGATTTCGCGCGTTAGATCAGCAAGTTCCTTTCCGGCCACTATGGCAATCACCGCCGCCGTGTATTTATCCCATCGTTGTCTCAGATCCCTACTGAATTCTGAAAAAAGCCACCACAACATGTTGCTTTCTTCTGTTACTACGGCAATCTGCTTCTGCATCCTTCGAAGCTCGAAGACCAGATTTTCATAAGGTTTCCCTAAACTTAAGAGTTCCTTGAACATCTCGCCGGGTATTTCTTCTCCAAGCTCGTCTTCATCTAATCGGATACGGTCGCTTGACCTTTGCCCCAGATGGTCTGCGGCTATTTCAGGAATATCGGGAACGCATGGGGAAGATCGTAGATTCTCCGCAGCGGCTGAAACTAAAGACAGTGCAGCAAGGTCCTTCAATTTGGAATTAGATCGCTCCATGACATCGACCAATTCTGCGCCTGCAAGCAGCGATAATTCATACTCATTATTTCGTATATGAAAAAGAGGATCAGAATCTTGGAACGGCTTCACAAACCCCGACAAAAAGCTCTCATTGGGCTTACCTAAACGATAGAAAAGACGTGTCAGCGAAATTACACCGTCTCGATCCGGTGAATACGCTTCAATGGCCTTCCAGCGTTTGGGTAAAATATCTGCGTTAGGCGGGATATTCGCTACCCTGTACCATTCGGCAAAATCATCATGCATGGCATATCCTTCAATCAAGGCACCTGAAAAGGGTTATTTCCGATTTCGCCGTCCGAGTGGTTTGCTTCGACTAGCTGCCAAAGCTCTGCAAGCTTACCGGCTGCCCTCGCCCTCTGAAAAATAAGAGCAAATTGTTCAACGAGAGGCTTTCCACTGTCTTCTTCCGTCCGAAGGCCAAGCGTATGGGAAACCTGATATTGCAAGTGATACGGCAGCTCAAGAAATCTGTACGCTAGTCTGCGAGCTGGGCTAAACACTGCGGTTTTGCTTCCTGTCAAAGGAGGATTTTCCGTTTCCGCCCGATAAATTTCATCGCGCGCGATGACGGTCGTGCTATCCGGCTGCTCCCAACTCTTCTTCATAACTTCCATAAATTGCAGGAAGTTACTACGAGGAGCATAAATCAAATCCTTGACTGAATCCAACTTTAGAACACGTTTGTAGAACGAGCATGAACTGGAAGTAGCCTCACCCCAAATTGCGTCGCATTCAAACCGTTTAGCCACAGAACTGAGAAAATAGAGGAGAGCGGAGCCTATACCCTTCACTTTACGGACGTCTTCGTTCGGGGGACTAAGGATGAGAGGGTGAATTGTAAGATAATCTAGAATGATGCTATTGCTCCAAGATCTGCGAAAATGTGATATCCCAATTATTTCAGAGGCTGAAAACCAATCGCACTTCAGGACTACAAAACACGCCACCTCGCCCTGAGGATCATCTGTGAGGAAATTCTGAATATCTTCAAGGCTGCTTGCATACTGTTCCAGGGCTGAATGTGCCTCAAACCTATGCACCGCAATCTCCGCTAAGTCTACAGCATCGATTCTCGATGAATTTTGGTCCTCGCCAAGTGATTCCCGCCACTTTCGTATAGCGGAAAAATCCTCTCGCTGAGCGAATACTACCTTCGCCGTAAGCCCAATCTCAGTCGATCCAATCGGAAGGTTCATGCAAGCAGTGGCGTCGGCCCTTCAGAGCGAAGCCCGGTTGTTGACCCGTGAGGCCTCCATCCGCAGCCTGAAGGAATAAACACGTCCGACCTGTACTTCGGTTAAATTGTTATGCCGCCTCGGAAAAATCGCAAAGACAATACATCAAGGGCCTCCCAAATTAAAGGTGTTGATTTACCTGTTCAATAACTCAAGTCACCAAGAAATCAACCAAAGATGGATCGAATTCGGCATTGCGTCGCCTTCGAAGGTGACACCAAGCGTGATGGAAACATCCTCAAGCTGGACGACGGAGCCTTCGAACCACTTTCAACCTCGATCAGCTCTATGGACAACTGATAGGGTGCACCGACCAGGAGGCTAATTGCACATATTCCTCAAGACGTGCGAAACCAAATGTATGCGGGGGGAGCGACATGGAGTTTTAGCAAGATCCTGTTCGTATTATTCACTCTCAAAAGCGCATTTAAATGATAGATTCTAAGGGTGCCGAGGGACATAGCCGAACTGTCGACACCAGTCTTTTTGGTCAGGATTTGTAGGGGCATGGACAGCGTGGTCTGTTAGATAGCAGAAACTCCAGCTTCACGAAGAGCCATCAATGACCTCGCTCGCACTCCTATCGGGTGCAAACACTCGATAAACGTGCTGAATTTCGCCCTCCTTGATAACTAATCTAAAGCGTTTCAATGGCGTCGTGTGGATCGTATCGACCGTTTTGCCATTAATCGCTCGGAAAGATCCGTCATGCCATGTGGAGCTCCCTAGATGACGAGTAAGCTCCATCGTCGATAGGAACAGATAGTGCGGTCCAATTTGGTTTTCTACCGAAGTCTTCATTGCCTCAGCGACCAACGCTCATATAGTTGGCACATTTTGGAGGCACTGCTTCATACTGACCCAGTACGACCAAGTACAGGAATCCCGATGTAAGGGAGGTGGAGATCCTCCAGAAGTTTGTTGCCGATCACTCCCGGTTTCACTCCCGGTTGACTCCCGTTTTCGCTCCCGATTGTTAGTCTGTCTCAATCGTAATTAATCACCCTCTCGCCCCTCATTTTTCACTTGTTTTACGCGAGGTAGGTCGCTATCCTTCGCATTCAATCGTTCTTCGTGGTACCTATCTCCGAAGAGTCTCCGGAGCTGAGGGCCACAGGTTCAAATCCTGTCAGGCGCACCAATCGCTCTGTCAGGCATATCACGATCGAGACATAGTGCACACCGGTGGGGCCGTTAGCTCAGTTGGTAGAGCAGCTG
>JACOEF010000816.1 GCA_024998705.1 Nitrospira sp. | reverse complement strand
ACTGCACCCAGTTTGATGGCCTGGACATCGCCATCCTGTTGTTCGCCGAAAGGAGTGTACGATGAAAATTACGTCCGTCTGGCGTGGCAACAAACCTACCAGCAAGAAAAAGCGCACAGTACCGAAGCTAAGAATTCGTTGGACACAACTCGGGCTCGTCGACCCCTCCGTGGCATCCCAGGAAACGCCGATGGATGAGATCCGTCGCGAAGTGACGGCCTTGGCCAGTTCAGGGTTCGGGGCGGAAACCCGTGCCCGATCGGAGCAAACCCAGGCACGCCCTGCCCGCGCGCACGCACGTACCAGTACGCCCCGCGCCGCGCGTCTACCGTCCGCATCATAAGAAGACAGGGCTATTCGATCACCGATCCGGGAAGACGAATAGAAGGAGGCAGCCATCGCACGAGCAGGCAAAACCACCATCGCAAAACGCGATCGAGAAAAAGCTAAACAAGTGAAGCAACGCGAGAAGGAAGCCCGCCGCGTCCAGCGCAAGGCCGAAAAACCGGAGCGCAGCGTGACAATGGGAGAAGAGGATCCGGACTTGGAGGGGTTACGATGGGGCCCCCAGGAACCCCTCTACTGACAGGGGTTCTGGGGGCTACGTCCTGAACGCTCGGCTCCTTAGGAGACCTTCACGACGAAGCGGTCTTCGCCGAATACACCACGGAGTTGCTTGCTGACCAGCGAGCGATATTCGCCCTTCTCTTTGGCCATCCTCACCAGTCCCTCGGCATCCGTCAAAATCAAGAGATCTTCTTCCGCGATCAACACTCGATCTCCCTTTCCAACGTTGATCCGATACTGTGTCCGGCCATCAGGATTTCGGCTGGGGCCGTTCACAATTTCGGTCAATCCGTCGATATGCCCCTTCTGCCCATCCAACCGATGCTGCACCATCGTTCCGTCCGGAATTCTGACCCACTGGCTGGCGGCCCGAGGCGCATCTTGATTCTGATCGCTCACCTTCATTCCTCCCTTGCTAGATACGCGCAAATAGATTAAGAATTCGGCCCAAGATCACTCCCGTTCTTGATTCCCCCATTGGCTTCCCGAGAACCTCCGTCGGCGCTCTGACTCCACACCTGGGACGAGCTACCGCGCCGGCGTCGACGCTCCGGTTCGCTTCGTGGCGTGTGACCATCCGGTCGTGGAGAAGCACTCGCTGAGGCAGGACTCCCTTCGGCCCGCGGCACCGCCTGCCCGAGCAACCGTTCGATCGCCCGCAGTTGCTCCTGGTCTTCCGCCGTCACAAATGTGGTCGCGCGGCCGGTTGTTCTCATCCGGGCGGTCCGCCCAATCCGGTGCACATAGTCCTCCGGGCAATTCGGCACATCGTAATTAATCACGTGGGCAATATTTGCCACATCAATGCCGCGCGCGGCAATATCTGTTGCCACCAACACCCGGTAGGTGCCTCGCCGGAACCCTTCCAACGCCGCACGGCGTTGCGGGAGGGTTCTTCCGCCATGGAGCACCGCCACGCGATGGCCGGCCGAATCGAGCAGATTGCCCAGTCGATCGGCACGATGTTTCGTTCGGGCAAATACCAACACGGTATCGGACTCGGACTGGAGCAACGACATCAACAGCCCGTTCTTACGGTCATGTGTGGTGTGATGCACGGCTTGAGTCACGCCGTCCGCGGTCGTAGCCGATTTCGTGACCATGACCCGCACCGGATCCTTCACGCTCGCCTGCGCCAATCTGGCGAGATCGTTTGGCATCGTTGCGGAGAACAGCAATGTCTGCCGTTCTTCGGGCATGGCGTCCAGAATCTGATTGATCTGCTGCGCGAATCCCATATCCAACATTCGATCAGCCTCATCGAGGACCAGGATGGACATCGCGAGCAAACTGATCGTTCCGTTCCACATATGGTCGAGTAACCGCCCCGGTGTCGCCACGATAATGTCGGGGCGTTGTCGCAATCCCCTGACCTGAGCCTGCATATCGGCCCCGCCGACCACCGTGGTGGCAAACAGCTGCAGATCGCGCCCCAGCGTATCGATCGTCGCTTGAATCTGTATCGCCAGCTCGCGCGTCGGCGCCAAGATCAGCGCGCGAGGCTGCCCTTTGGGCGTCCTGCTCAACCGCTCCAACATCGGAATCACAAAGGCCGCAGTCTTTCCGGTTCCGGTCTGCGCGCATCCCAATACATCCCGGCCGGCCAGCGCATGCGGTATGGCTTGGGCCTGGATCGCCGTCGGTTCAGCAAAACCAGCCTTGGTCAGATTTCGCAACAGGGTAGGAGACACACCAAGGGAGTCAAAACTCGTAAACGCAGTCGTCTGCACGCAGCTAGCCTTTCGTTGTGGATCGCATTAAGACGGGATCAGAGAACCGAGGGGAGGGTGAATCCGGAAGGAGTCAGCTCCAAACTGGACCTGGTCGCGATGCGATCGCGCGGTCCACGTTGAGGAGGT
>JACOEF010000198.1 GCA_024998705.1 Nitrospira sp. | reverse complement strand
GCCCGAGGATGATCGATGGCCGTCAGATTGTTCCAGGGGATGCCGTGATCGGTCTGGCCTCGACCGGCGTCCACAGCAACGGATTTTCGCTGGTGCGCAAGGTATTGTTTGAAAAAAGCCGGCTGACGGTGGACAGTGTCGTGCCGGAACTCGGCGGTGCCCTGGGAGAGACCCTGCTGACCCCTACACGGATTTATGCCAAACAAGTGCTTTCTTTGGCCGAGGCTTGCCTGATCAAAGGGATTGCACATATTACCGGTGGCGGAATCACCGAAAATCTGCCGCGGGTTTTTCCGACTCGCTGCGGGGCACGCATCCGTCGTGGAGCCTGGCCGGTGCTGCCGATTTTTCAGGCAATTCAGGAACGTGGAGATGTGGAGTTGGGTGAGATGTATCGCGTGTTCAATATGGGTATCGGCTTGATTCTGGTGGTGGCCCCGGAACACGTCGATCGCGTCATGGCGAAAGCCGTGGAATTAGGCGATCGGGCCTATCACATTGGAGAGATGGTGGCGCAGACGACCGACGAGGGAGTGGTGGAGTATGCCGGCTAAGTCCCCTCGATTAGTGCGGCTCGGCGTGTTGGTTTCCGGTCGAGGATCCAATCTGCAGGCGATCATCGATGCCATTGAGGCGGGAACCCTGTCGGCTGAGATCGCGGTCGTGCTCAGCAATAAGCAGGACGCCGGGGGCCTCGAACGGGCCCGGAAACATAGCGCACCTGCTGTGTGGTTGGACCCGAAGCCGTTTGTGGGCCGCCCCGATAATCGAGAAGCCTACGATAGGGCTGTCCTTGAGGTGCTGCAGAAGCACGAGGTGGACCTTGTGCTCTTGGCTGGGTACATGAAAATTGTAACGGCGGTGCTGGTCACGGCCTATGAAAACCGGATGATGAATATTCACCCGTCCCTGCTCCCGTCGTTTCCCGGCCTTGATGTGCAGAAAAAAGCCATCGATCATGGGTGCAAAATCGCCGGTTGCACCGTGCACTTCGTGACCGAAGGGGTCGACGAAGGTCCGATCATCATCCAGGCGGCCGTGCCGATTCTGGAAGGAGATACGCCGGATGCCCTGGCCGCTCGTATCCTGGAACAGGAACACCAGGTGTATCCTCGGGCAATCCAGCTCTACGCTGAGGGCAAACTTCGTGTAGAGGGGAGACGGGTAACGGTGGCGGAACCGGGAGCAGCGGCCACCGGCTTTCATTATCCTGCATGAAGTTTCCCGCAGAGCCGTAAGTTCGTGTGGAGACCCAGCCTCTGGTTGTGTATAATGCCGCCTGAGAGTTGTGGGGGGCTAGCTCAGTTGGGAGAGCACTACGTTCGCAACGTAGGGGTCGGGGGTTCAACTCCCCTGCCCTCCACCACTTTGATTGATCACCGTCACGCCCATCAGTAGACGGTCCAAAGTGCCCGTGGCAGTGAATCGATAGCCTCGCTTCTCACCCTCCTCGGCGGACCCGCACGAGATGTGACCATCAAGCAGTGTCCTGAGCATCTGGCAGGCGAGCAGAACCTGTCGGGTGAGCACACCAGGGATGTCTCCTAATCGGGTTCTCAATTCCTTGACGAACCGGTTCTCGTTCACATAAGGCATGTGGGCAAGTTGGTCCAGTCTCGTCAATTCCACTAACAACGTCTTCTTCCTAGCTTCCTCCTGGTGGACTGAGGCGTCAATGGCACCTGTTGTCTTGCCGTTCGCGATGTGTTGTATCGGATAAAGGGGACTCCAGAAATTCAGACAGTGTGCTAAGTGGAAGTCTGGTTCGTCACCCACCTCACTGCGTGGTGGGGGACGAGGGGCGCGAGGCGATGAAGAAAGCGAGGCGCAATCACGGGGCGGCATTCGAGGCACAAGTGGCCTTGACGGCAGCCAACGGTGACACGGCGGTGGCCGAACTGGCCGAGCAAATATCCACCAGCTCACCGAATGGAAGCAGCAATTGCTCGCGCGGGGCGCGGACGTGTTTGGTGACACCAAGCCGACGTTCGACACGCCGGATCTCAAGGTCTTCCACGCGACGATCGGCCAATCGGCGCTGGAGAATGATTCTTGAGAAGGGGTGCTCATCAAGGCGGTCGTGCGGAGCGCATAACGATGATCGACCAAACCCATGCCCTGACAGTCGTTCGGCAATGTCAACTTCTCGGGTTGTCTCGCTCGGTGGCCAACTGCCAGCCGACGCCGATGTCGGTAGTGGATCTGGGGCCTCGCGCCGGCCGAGAAACTTGCGACATTCACGGCCTCGGCCGCGCTTCCGTCAGGCACCGTGCTCCCGCATCCGGTTCTCACGCTCACCTCGAGCATGGATCGACCGCCGATCGCGTGCCTTGAGCTAACTGTGCGAACCGTTTTTTGTCACAAGCACGACCTAACCCACGGGGCCACTTCTTGATAAGTCATTGCAGGGATGAGCGATCAGGCGCAAAAGGCTGTTTATTCCAATCGTGACCATCTTGATTAGGCAAGCCATGCTAGAGCGAGTTCCGGAACGTGTGCTGGCGATTCATGGGAGGGGACAGACTCCGTCCAGGTCGCCGCTTAGGTCGTATGGCGCTTGTCTGGGGAGGTGTGCAGCCCGGCGAAGGAGTCTCGCGTCATGGAGCCCGCAGCCATCCATTTACGACCGCAAGGAGCACAATTCCCAGGGAAATCGATAGACTGATCACAATCGATAGCTCGTCACGCATCGGATCAGCTCCTTTCCATGCATGTCTCACGGTCCTCCGCGCCGTTTTAGCGTCGTTGGAAATCCGCCGTTCTTTCTGCCGTCCCCGTTCCCCTCTCACCGGTCATACTCAGCGTGTACCCTGTCATCGGAAAACTGCAGGTGGCACAGGTCATGGTCACACCGTTGGGGATTACCATGACTTGCCGACACAACGGACAGGCTCGAATTTTCATACGTCATCTCCTTGTGAGTCAGTGTGTCTGCTGCGTGTCAGCGAGCCCCCTCGTCCCAAGTCTTTCCACGGCCGTGTCTGCTAACTTGGCCACGTTGCGGGCAAACTGGACAAACTCTGCATACTTGAAGGCCACAGTGACGGGGCCATACGTCAGATAGATCCGTCCGCATCCACACATTTCCAACACGGGCGAGTCATGCGCGTGTGCACAGGGCATGGGGTACCTCCTTATGCGGTGTCGTTGAGCCCTCATCCGTCCTCAGTGTGCTCGGTGTCGTACGTAGGACACCACGGAGGATCTCGCAATCCATACCAGTGAGGGCATGATCGAACTTGAATCGGAGGATCCGATCGGGACCGATGACGAAGGTGGTGAGGTCTGAGAACGGAAAATGGCGTTGCGCCCCATACATTCGGTGAAGCCGCTGTAATGGGTCCGTCACGATCGGTGCCGTGAATTCATGGAGATCCTGGCGGTCGGACAGTCGGAATAGTCTGGTATCTGAGAGCACGATCAACATCAACACTCCCTCTCGCGACAATGCGTCGGTCTGCCTGTTCACGCTCGCGGTAATCGCGGAATGAAGAGAACCCGGGAAGCACAGGGCAAGCCAGCGACCAGAAAGCGAGCATGAATCCAGTGTCATGTATTGACCTCGCACAAAGGCGAATGAATTCATCCGGGGGGCGAGACTACCTAGAGTAACGTTTCGAGACATCCATGGTGATCGTGCTTCTCGAGTCCGCTCTGGAGAGGACTCTGCTGGTCGATTCGCAGTTGTGACGACTGGTAATGTCATCAAATACTCCTATCTGGAATGGCCTTGATCTGTATATGATATTAATTCTCAAAATCAAAGTAGTCGATCTTGCGACTCTTGTCAAGTACTTCTTCAACCTCATTCGTTGTGCGCATGATTTCGGCCGGCTACCAGCTAAAGCGAAGTTCAGGACAGTTGGAATGAACGCCAGTGTTTTGGCGCACCCTATCTCAGCAATAAGAAACCGGTATGGCTGCGAAATCGGCCATTCAAGACGGCAACGTAGTGACTTCGATTGAATAGGGGGAAACTCAAGGAGAGACGGAATCAATCACAGGAACTGGCAATAGGCAGCAATACCCGTTGCTATACAGAATTAGTCATGGGAATGCAGCACGAAGCCGAATAGGATTTGGTCGAGGATCGGCTGCAAAAATCCTTTGAGGCACATAGGTAAAACCTTCTTCGTGAAAATCTTTGAAGCTGTGTGACGATGACATCGGTCCAACCTCGTCCTTCGGCAGCCGGTACGTGTTGGTCATTGGAATTGGGAAGATACAAGGCAGGGATGAAGCCTTCGAATTTCTCGGCCAGTCGGTCGAGGACGTACCGATCCATCACTGCTTTCGTGTGCCTCGGACTATCGGGCAATAACTCCGATCGGTTCTTCAGCACGGAGCCCGTCCACTCATCATGAATCATGGATGACCATTTCGCCCGGAAGAGGTCGGTGAGCGACAGCTCCGTCAGCAGATCGCACAATGATGCGGGATTGGGGGGCGCATGAATGGTACGTAATGTATCGCAGGTTACATAACTTCTATGCTCAATCGAGTTTGTAAACCCCAGGTGTTCCCAAGCAAGTAGAGCTATTCCACTGATTTAAAGCAAGGTCCGGATACCAACGATGGGCGTAACCGGCGCCCTCCACCAAATCTCAGCTGTGAGATCTGTCACCATCGCGGCCGTTCCTTCCGAGTCCATCACACCGCTCAACGCTCCATTCTAAGACATCATCCCTGGTGTATTCCGTTGCCCCCTTCGCAGGTGGTTCATTCCAATCAAGCCTCGCCGCGAATTCCCGTTCTTCTCGTTCATCACCCTCGGGCAGCGCTCCGTCGAGTCCTGCCTGGTCGCATGGTCTCCGCAGGTAGTCGTGACGTGAGGTTGACGAGTTCAGCGCCACAGCACACTGGGGGAGATGGTGTGCAGTTGAAGGAATGGGGGTTGGCTGATGCGGAGGTCAGTCCGTGTACACCACTTCGACGCGGGAGAGGAAATCTCTCAAGCCGTCGATCTGATCGTGGAGCGCGGAGAGATTGTGGGCCATCGCAGCCTGTTCAAGCTGATCACCGATCGTGCTGATTTGATCGAAGCCGTACCCGCCGCCGTCGCCTTTCATGCGATGGCCCAGCAGGCGAATGGTCTGAAGGTCCCCTTGTTTCAGGCAGGATTCGATGGTGGTAAGGTCTCGCTGTTTATTGGCGAGGAATCCGGGAATGATGGTTGCCAGGCTGGAATCGATCTGGATGGAGATTTTGGCCCGACTCGGCTCAGGATGAGGGGATGTCATTGCGCTCGCGTCTTTTCATAGGCCAGAAGCAATTCCAGGAGTGTCGTGCGCTTCAGCGGCTTGGTCATATGGGCGTTGCACCCGGCTTCGAAGATCCGTGCTGATTCTTCTTTGAGCGCCAACGCGGTCAAGGCAATGATTTGGACGGCGGGGAGGCCCTGTTCTTGTTCCCACCGTCGAATGGTCCGCGTCGCGGTGATGCCGTCCATCACCGGCATCTGCATGTCCATGAGAATCAGGTCATAGTGCCCGTTTTGAAATT
Organism: Nitrospira sp.; assembly: GCA_024998705.1. GTDB lineage: Bacteria > Nitrospirota > Nitrospiria > Nitrospirales > Nitrospiraceae > Nitrospira_A. Next base: position 3,154 of record JACOEF010000198.1, on the reverse strand, counting down.
TTGCGACGCCGATCTGTCCGTTGTCGGCCACCTCCACACGGTGGATGGTGTTCTTGAGATAGGACTGGATCAGGACCTGATTATCCGGCGAGTCTTCCACCAGCAGGATTCGCAAGGACCGTCCCTGCTGGGGCGCGGTTGCGGAAGCTGGGCCGGGAAGGGACGTCGAAACACTGCTCTTGCTTCGCCCTAACGCGATGCTGATCGTTTGTTGAAGGTCGGAACGCCGGATCGGCTTGACCAGGTAGCCGCCCAGACCGAGGTCGTAGGTCTTGGCGATATCGTCGGCCCATCGGTCGGAAGCCAGCATGATGATCGTCAGATTGCTCAGTCGGGGATCGGCATGAATTCGTTCAATGACCTCAAACCCGTCCATTCCGGGCATCCGACAATCCAGCAGGAGTAGCGAGAATGGGGTGTTGACCTGTTGCGCAGCTTCCAGTGCCGCCATGGCTTGTTCGCCGCTGTCGGCTTCCACCACGGTGGCGCCCCACCCGAAGAGTGTTTCGCGCAGAATCAACCGATTCGTCGGATAGTCATCCACAACCAGGCAGCGTAGCCCTGCCAGGTTCATGGTTCCCGAGACCTTCGAAGGCATCGGGGTTGTCTGCACGCCGAGTTGGACGACGCAGTGGAACGTGCTGCCTTCGCCGAGGGTACTTTCAACCCAGATCCGCCCGCCCATAAGGACTGCCAACTGTTGCGAGATCGACAGTCCCAGCCCGGTACCGCCGTATTGGCGTGCGATGGCGCTGTGCCCTTGGGTGAAAGTGTCAAAGATGGCTTTGATCTTGTCGTGCGGGACTCCGATGCCGGTATCGGTGATCGAGAATCGAATCGCGCCGGGCGTCCGGAGCTCGGGATCGGTGGTGATGGTCATGACCACCGATCCCTTCTCGGTAAACTTGATCGCATTCCCCAGCAAATTGAGCAGGATCTGGTACAAGCGATTGGGGTCGCCGATTAGATGACAGGGGACATCGTTCGCAAGGTGACAGACGAGTTCAAGGCCTTTCTCGTTGGCCCGCAACGCCAGCATCTCGCTGGTTTTGTCGATCAGCTCGGAGAGGTCGAAGTCGATCGAGTCCAAGTCCAACCGTCCTGATTCGACTTTCGACAGATCGAGAATGTCGTTAATGAGACTCAGCAGACTGCCGCCGGCACGGCGAAAGATGCGCAGATATTTCCGTTGTTCCGGAGTGAGGGTGGTTTCCCACAAGAGGTCGGCCATTCCGATGATGGCATTCATCGGCGTGCGGATCTCATGACTCATGCTGGCCAGGAACTCGCTTTTCGCGCGGTTAGCCACATCGGCGGCGTCTTTGGCGCGTTGCAGCTCTTCGACGCGGCGTTGCAGTTCTTTGGAAACGCGCTGGAGCGCCCGCTCGGCCCGCCGCCGCGCAGCCTGTTCACGCTGCAGCGGGGTGGACGGTCGGGACGTGGTGCGGGGAGTACGGCTGGCTGTGGTGGTGGAGGTTCGTCTGGTGGGCGCGATGCGTTTCGCCATGTCGTGGTCCGGTCGTCTTCAGTCCAGCCAGTCCCCTCCGTATCGCGCCTGGCTCACACGAGCTTCGCGACAGCGGGAGGGCGTTAATCTTTATGCGTGTGGTGCACGAGCGTCAGGACTCCGGCTTGTTTGGCGCGATTGCGCCCTTCCTGCTTCGCTTGGTACAGCGCCTGGTCGGCGGCTCGGATGAGATCGGTCGCTGCGGCCACCCGACTGGGGACGGTGCAGGCAAAGCCCAGACTGATGGTGACGGGATCGCCGTTCGGATGTTTCAGCTCCGCTTCGCAGACCTTGCGCCTGAGCGTATCGGCCACTTGCGCCGCGCCGTCGACCGTGGTGCCGGGCAGTACGATGACGAATTCGTCACCGCCGTACCGGGCGACCAAGTCGCCGGGACGATTGACGTGGCTGGAGATGAGCTGTGCGACTTGGCGGAGACATTCATCGCCGGCCTGGTGCCCATGGCCGTCGTTGTAGGTCTTGAAATAGTCAATATCCAACATGATGAGCGACAGCGGTGTCGATTCGCGTGCGGCTCGGCGCCATTCCTGGTCTAAAAAGTCGTCGAACTGGCGTCGATTGGTGATCCCGGTGAGGCCGTCGAGGCAGGAGAGTCGCAACAGCATCTGGTTGGCTTCCTGCAGCTGACGCATGACTTCCAGGAGTTCCTGTTCGCGTGCGCGTCGTCGTTCGATTTCATGAACGAGGCGGAGCACACACCGGACGCGGGTCAGGAGTTCGATCTTGCTGATGGGTTTGGCGACGTAGTCGATGGCGCCGGCAGCAAAGGCCAGCTGGAGATCGACCGGATCTGTTTTCACCGTGACCATGATGATCGGGACATCGCGATACCGTTCGATGGCTTTGATCTGCCGGCAGGCCTCGACCCCGTTGGTCGACGGCATGACGATATCCATCAGGATCAAATCCACCCGCCCGGTCATTTGCCGTACGCCGTCGAGCCCCAGCAAACGAAACGCGGCCGCAGCGGATTCCGCGACAAAGGTTTCTTCATAACCGGCATTGGCGAGGATGGATTGGATCAACAGACGATCGTCCGTCGAGTCATCGACGATCAGGATACCCATGGTCAGTGTCTCCCTGAAAGTGTGTCGTAGGACGATGCTAGCAGCTAGTCTGGGTAAACACCAGGGTAATGCTTTTTGATGCTGGGGGTGCAGAGACCGTGGCTGAATTCGGCCTCCGAATGTTGCTGGATATACTCTTCCAATTGTTGCCAGAACCCCTGATCGTTCCGGATTTTTTTGCAGGAGGCACAGATTGGCACAAGGCCTTTCAGTACCTTCACTTCCCGCAGCGCTTGCTGGAGCTCGGTATTGCTCCGACGAAGCTCCAATTCGCGGGTTTTTCTGCAATCCATTTCTTTTTTGAGCATCAGCGCGGAATTCACCCGGGCGAGCAGTTCCACACTGTTGACCGGTTTTGTAATGAAGTCCATCGCGCCGGCTGAGAAGGCCGCCTGAAGATCACCTAGGGCGGTCTTCGCCGTGACGACGATCACAGGGATATCCCGTAAGTGCTCCAGGCTCTTGATCCGTTGCGTCGCGGCGACGCCGTCGATACCCGGCATCAAAAAGTCCATCAGGATCAAATCAATCGACGGGCTTGTGTCGTTCGGCTGGGGGG
>JACOEF010000815.1 GCA_024998705.1 Nitrospira sp. | reverse complement strand
TGGGGAAAGCCTGCGCACGACGGGTTTCTCAGAACAAGTCGATCTCGGAGTCATCGGCCCGGTGAAGCAAGACCCCAGTATCGTGATGCGAGTGGAACTGCCGGACAGCCTCGGAACTCCATCTACACGGGAACCGCTCTATCTACGTGGCGTGGCCTACAACCGGTATGACGGAAAATCCTGGAGCAATAGCCTGCCGCACCGTCGTATGCTCACGGAACTTCCCCAAGGGACATTCACACTTCGAGCGCCCGGCACTAAACCGCCGACCCAAGCACAGGCACTTCGCCAAGAGATTCTGCTGGAACCGCTCGATACGGCCGTGCTGTTCGGCGCCCCCCTTGCCTTCGCGGTCAAAGGTAATCTTCTCTCAGTCCAATCCGATCTCATGGGCTCCTTGCACCTGGCCTCTCCGTCCCATTCCCGCGTTCAATACACCGCCTACTCCATGCCGACCAGGCTTAATGCAGCGGAAAGTGCCGCCTCCGCTGTGCTGTATCCGGAGTTTATTCTTCAGCAATACCTGCAGATTCCCCCCGTGAGCCCACAGATCGTAGATCTTGCGCATCGGGTCACTCAGCCGGCGACCAGCGTGTCCCAAGCCATCACTCTGATCCACAGGCACTTGCTGGCCAACTATCGCTACAACCTGGACGTGCCGTCGCTCCAATCGGCTCAACCGCTTGAAGATTTTCTCCTGACACGAAAAACAGGATATTGCGAACATTACGCCACGGCGATGGTGGTCCTGCTCCGCACCCTCGGAATTCCCGCCCGATTGGTCACGGGGTTCCTGGCGACCGAATGGAACGAGTTCGGCGGCTACTATACAGTTCGACAACGGGACGCCCACGCCTGGGTGGAAATCTATTTCCCA
>JACOEF010000004.1 GCA_024998705.1 Nitrospira sp. | reverse complement strand
TCCCCGTCATGAGCCCTGAGACCTTCGCGGAACTGGAGGCCGTCCTGCGGCGGCCAAAACTCCAGCGAGCGTTTACTCGGGCCGGGGTCAATATCACGAGCTTTCTGGCGACCATCCAAGCTGAAGTGCAGTTCGTCGATCCCCATCCAACCAACACCCCTCTGCGCGATGCGCATGATCGGCCGTTCCTTGATCTCATGGCGACCACACCCCCGCCCGAATACTTCGTGACCGGAGATAAGGATTTCGAGGCCTCACACTACAGCGGAGTGCCGGTCATTTCAGCCGCCGAGTTTGCCCGCCTGCTCACGCACCGCTAGTTGATTCCTGCGTTGTTCCACATTACGAAGAAGCGTGCACCCGTACTGCCCCGTATTCAAGCCACATGGGCTGCTTGTCGTGCGCGCTATTGCGCCACCCTTCGATACCTGATCCTTGAACGCTATCGCCCTCCAGGCTAAATTACCTACCTCTATTTTTCTAACCCCTTACTATTACTTCGAGGCATCACCGAGAGGAGGTCAACATGGCAGAAAGGCGGGGTAGATTGCGCGTTGCAATCTGGATGCTACTGGGATGGGCAAGCATGTTGCCAAATCCCCTATGGGCTGAAAATCAGGGGAACCATGGATCACCCACCCCGCTTGTTGCGGCTGATAGCAAGGATGGTATTCGGGAGGAGTTCTTGGCTAGGCTGGCTGATATGAGGTCGCTGGCGAAGAGGAAAGAAGCTTTAGTGGCAGCCTATGGCGACCGCGTGCGTCTTCACAGGGAATTTCAGGACCATCTAGATAAATTAGACTCGCAAATCGCATCACTACGATCAGATTCGCTCTCCCACAGTCCAAGTCAGCTCTACCAACTACAATTGTTGCACTCTAGAACACGGCAGCTTCAGAATCATTTAACTCATATTCACCATGCCATGGGGAGCCTCGTAGCAGAGTACGACATATTATCACGGATGGAAGAACTCGAGAGTAGTTATAAAACCAAAGGAATAACTAAAGCAGATTTTACATCGGAAGATCGAGGGTTGAGGGAGGAATTAGATCATGTCGCTGCCGAACGGCAAATGGGTTATCTCCGAGAGGCCGTGATGGATGGGCTGGCTGAGATTGAGAGACAGATTATGAACATGACCCAAAGCCTACGGCCTAGTTCCATCCGATAGGCCTCCAAGTTCTAGCGGAAATCTAGCATGCGAATTTGTCGAGCATTGCTCGACTTCTAGGAGGTGCGGGCTCTCCCGTCTGAACGGCGTAAAACCCGCATAATGTTGGTTGCTCAAAAACGAAGCTCCTTGTGACGAAACGTAAACAGGTTGTCCCACATGTTTAACCAATACTGGTTTCGTAGATTTTATACGACCGAATTTATCCAAGTTGTTCGCTATTATGCTGAGAGCCTTCGGACGAAAGTGGTGCCTTCGTTTGACAATGTTTCGGACGAAGCGGCGTTGGTCGAAAAAGAGACGGTTGACCGCTTAGGGCAGCACTTTGATCCAGATCGCGATGATCCATCAGATTGCTATGAGACGGCTCACAATGCTGCTGTCGATTTCTATGTAATGGCTTCCCGAATTCGCCAAGGCATCATCAATATGTTTGCGGCCGGACTTTATCATTTGTTCGAGCAGCAACTATTAAAGCTGCATCGGCAGGAACTTCTTTCGATCTGTGAAGCTCAAGGGCCTATAGATGCAGATCTGCTTAAGCTATCAGTAGCCAAGGATCGTCTCTCAGGCAAGGGCATCAATATTGACGGGTTTTCAAGTTGGGGGCGTATTCATAATGAATTACGCCTTGTGGCAAACACCGTCAAACATGCAGACGGGAGGAGTTGTGCAGACCTCAAAATCGTCCGACCAGAGTTCTTTATTTACCCGTCTTCAGAGAGAAACAAATGGGAGCAAGATGTGTCGCAGTATCAGGTGGTACAGCCCCTTGCTGGAGAGGATCTTTTCATAACCCTAGAGCACTTTGAGGAGTTCGTAACCGCTGTCAAGACTTTCTGGGAAGAACTGGCAGACGCCGTAGAAGCACTGGAAACATGATAATAGGATTCGGCTGATTCAGATGTTTGTATCGAATTGGCGAGGAATCGATGGCAGGGCGAATGTAAGCAGGATGGGTTGAATGCCGTAGTGGTCAGGCGCTAAGTAACGGCACAATATTGTAAGAAATTGTTCTAGGCCAAAGCTCCCATATGTCACGGCAATTGGTTCATCGATGCCGCGGTCATAGGTCGCGTTGCTACGATCTCGAATGTATTGCCCCTGGCTCTAATCCTATCCCAGAGCGCGGGGAACGCCTTCCAAACTTTTTTTCGCGCACGGTTCAAAAACGAGCTGATTTTGGTTCACTCCGTGTCTCCCCTCCGAACGGTGCGCACAATTGCCGCTCTGAGCGCACGAACGCGCACATACGCCTCCTTATGCTCACTTCCCTTTCCCCATCTGCCGTTCGATAATTTGTCCGCTATTTGTCCCCTCGTGACCCCTCCTGTCCCCTAGAGGGTTCTTTACTGCGTGGTGGCGTTTGCATAAGGTCTGAGCGTGCAACGGAACGGTCACAAGGATGCAATAACATCACCAATGGAGCC
>JACOEF010000462.1 GCA_024998705.1 Nitrospira sp. | reverse complement strand
GCGGTGCGTCAGTTCAATCTGCCAGAAGTCTAACCTCGACACTTACGGATAGGCCGCCAAGAGCCGTTCGGCGATCCTGAGGCGATCCTTGTCCTCTGGTTTCTTGCACTGTCGCCGACAAGCCGCGCAGAATCGCAGGCGACCGGCAATCGAGCTGATGTCGCGGTCCTTGTTATAGAAAAACGGACAATCGGCCGGTCCTACGCCGGGGAGATGGGGAATGAGGTCCGCCACCACGGCAGCCGCCAGGTGGGCCATCATCCGTTCGACCGTAAATTCCCCACCGGTCAATTGATCCAGAAGGTCGAAAGTGGACACGATGGAGAGGTGCTCGCTTTTTCCCGGTTCGAGCGGCCAATAGTAGAGATGTTTTTTGTTCCCGCTCTTGAGCGGGAAGTTGATCATGCACACCAGTCGATCCAAGCCCAGCTCTTTGGGTTTGTTTTTTAGCCGCTCATAGAGGGTTTCGGCGACCACGTAGGCCTGGTCCTCATCCTGTTCACGTCGCCAGGTGCCGATCGGCGCCGGGAACGAGACGGTTTCAAACGAATAGACATTCTGCACGTCTGTGAGGTGATCGCAAATTTCAGGCAAGTGAGGGATCATGCGATGTGCATTCCACATGCCGATTTTGATCCGGTCCTGCATGGCGCGTCTGCGCTGCCGCAACGAGGCTGTCCTGGTGCGGTCATACTCGGCTGCCGGCCTCGGCACACAAATGCGCTGGGCCGGGTTGCGTGCAAAGACGACCGGCACGGCCCAATCGATGGCTTCCCCGGAAATCGCATAGTTGACCGCCACACGCGCTTCACGTGCGGCATCGCCGATGGACTGACCCATGGCCAGCGCCCAATAGAAATGGCGGGAAAAAGATGTGGCCGACACGTCCAGTACCGGGTATTGGTTGGCGACGACGGCGGGGACGCCGCCGGCGATCAACGCCTGCGCCACGCCTCGGTTGAAGTCTTCGCGCCCGCCCTGTCCGGTTTCGCAGGCGTTCAGACACACCAGACGAATGCCGCGTCGGCACACGATCTGCCGGAGTGTGGTTGAATCCAGTTCCTGCACGCCGCCTTCGGCATTTTCGAAGATGAGATACCCGCAGTCGTCCTGCTCTCGATATTCGCCATGTCCGATGAAGTGCAAGATATCGAATGGGGCGGAGGCGCTTTCGAGCGCGCGATGTAACAGTTCAGGCGTGGCATCGAGCAGGAGTTCTACATCTGCCAGTTTCGCATCGAGGAGCCGCCGGAATCCGCTCCGGATGACGTCTGTCTCTTCCTCGACGGACAAGGCCCCCAATCCAAGCGGCTGTGCGACAACGACCAGGATGCGCATGGGGCCGCTTCGGGCCGGTATACGTTCGGCCGGAATGGATGTGAGCACGTTGCGTGTGAAATTCACTTCCTCAAGCGCCAGGAAGGTCTTGCGATCCGGATCGTGGATGAATTCCCATGCCTGTCTGGCCAACCAATGATCGTCCGAGGTAAAGATCAGGTTTAGCCGTTGCGTGACCTGTTCAGACCGTGCCGCATCGTAGAGACGTCGAATCTGCTCCGGAAAGAGCGCGTTGAACAGCGCGCTGCCGAATTTCTGGAGGTCTTTCTCGCCGGGCAGCTGAGGGTAACGGGGATCGCCGTCGATATAGCCGTGGATGTGCTATTGCATGGCATCGATGTCCTGCCACTGCGCCGATGCACGGTCCGGCTTGGTGCGGGTTTTGGTCGCATGGTTGCCCGTTCCGATGTGCACGGTTTCCATCACTCGCGCGTTGCGGAAGGTGGCGATGAGCGTCGCAATCGCATCGTTCGGGTCCGGATCGATGAGGGAGAGTTGGAACACGTCGTCAGGCTCGGTGTTTGGGGGCAGCGATACCATGGGCGAGACGGCTCGTAAGGCGGGAGTCGCAGCCACGGCCGGGGAGGCAGTCGCCGGTTGCTCATGCGCGGCACCGGCTGCGACGGTGGGCCGCGCTTCGGTGCGAACGGCGCCTCGTCGTTTGCCGGACGGCAGGTCATGGTCGATGTCGACAGGCGCGGCGGGCTGAGCTTCCCCACGGAGGGCACGGACTAAGAAGGCTACCGTGCCGGGATCGTCGAAGAAGTTCACATGGTTCACCGCCTTCTGTTGCGGCAGGTTTCCGCCCAATCCGAAGCATCCGATGCGGTCACCTGGTATCGTGACCCCTCCGCCGCTTCCGGCATCCACCCGCCAGCCGCCTTCGGTCGGAACAACGAGGTCGTTCGCCGTTGGGAAGAAGAGATCCGCGCCCGCATCGAGAAGTCGCTGCAATGTGCCTGCGTCAGGTTCGAAGTTCGCCACCAGTGCGGAATAGGCCTGACTCGGCGGGTTGGGCGCAGCCTGTAACGCCTGGATGATATCGCCCTTGTTGTCCATCGAGGCCAGACCAGGTAATCCGCCCACGAGGCGACGCGCGATCCAGGAGAGGGCTTCGCTGACAAATTCAACGCCGGTGGTGAAGGGATTGACGGGAAATAGTTCTAGGACGTTGGAGAGCCAGTTCGTGTATTGGGTGACATGGTCCGGTGAAGCCAGGGGGGTGCCTTCATTCGGGCTGGCGACGAGCACGGCACGGCCGATCACAAACCGATCGGCCAACGAGCCGAACAACTCCCGGCGCTCCACGAGATGCCGTAAGACCAACCCTCCGCGAGAATGGGTGATCACGTCGAAGGTGGTCGGGCGATTGGGCAGGGCTTCGAGCAACATCTGCACGTTGTCTTGCGGCGTGCGACTCAGGGTGAAGTGATCAAATCCATAGATGCGATTGCCGTACAGCGCCTGCACTTCGTCAAAGAAGGTCCTGCCGTTACGGCCTTGCGTCTGTGCCAGCGAGCGGAAGGCCGCCTTGGTGCTGGAAAAGGTGCCGTGGATGAACAGGAGATTCCGCTCCGATGCGCTCAACGTCTGTAAGTTTGCGGCTGGCAGGTTCGCTTCTCCGCCGAGACTCTCAGCGGTCAAGGACAGCCACCCTTCCCGTTGTTTTTTCAGTTCCCAGGTGGCCGTTTCCCAGAGGAGCGCGAGTTTCGAGAGGGCGAAGTCGGCGATCTTCCCAGCGACCTTCAAGACCACGGCTTTGATCGCGGCACTGATGAATCCGCGCCGGCCGGCTGCGTCGGCGATGGGCGCGGCCGGCACCGGAATCGAAAACCGATAGATCCTTTTTCCTCCTCGTCGAGTGCCGCGTCGTGCCGGCTCCGTCGGCATATGGAAGCGGATGGCTCCGGACGCGTACCGGGTCATCACGATATAGGCATCGTCGGGGCCACCCTCGACATCCAGCGTGAGGGGAGCCGGAGCCGCCTCGCCTCGTCTGGCTTTGGGGGTGGCGGTGAGGCTTTGTTCAATCTGCCAGCGTTTCGTCGCAGTGAGATTTGCCAGAAAGGGATCGGGTGCCTCTCCCGCTGCTCTTCTCCCTCCACGAGCCTGAGCCGTCGCACGAACAACCCAGCCTTCTGCCGTCGACCAGCTTACCGAACCGGATTTTTTTGCGCCATGATGTGCTCCCACTGCGCTCGTCACGTCGAGCGCCATTGATTCATGTGGTCTTGTAGTTCATCGTTCGTGCCTCGTGAAGCGCCACGTGGAGCGATTCCGAAACGAGCGACGATTCACGAGGGACGAGAGACGGTAGTTCGCACCATGACCGTCTCGACCTGGTTGCGCTTATCCCACAACCGGACAAATCAGGCAAGAGTTTCCTTGAGGAGTAAGGAGAAATACACGTATTGCGGCGCCGGTGATCCTGTCGCTTGTGAGCAGCCTGGGTAAACGACGAGACGTCTCGCCCGCATTATTCATGACGGTTCGTCGCGAAAGCGCCGAGTCACGTGGCGAGCCCGCCGGCCGAAGGCGCGTCGTAGCAGTGAATCGGCGATTGCAGCAGAAGTGCTCATGAATAATGCGGGCTAGGATGTTCTCGTCTGGTTATGGCTCGAGCGTCTTGCCCCACTGCTTCAAGAACGGGGCAATCGTATCGATAGGGATAGGGAAGATGGTGGTCGAGTTTTTCTCGGCCGCGATTTCCACCAGGGTTTGCAAGTAACGGAGCTGCAGGGCCGCCGGGTTTCGGCTGATCACCTCGGCGGCATCGGCCAGGCGTCGCGAGGCTTCGAATTCACCTTCGGCATGGATGACCTTGGCGCGACGTTCGCGCTCCGCTTCCGCTTAACGCGCAATGGCTCGCTGCATTTCCTGCGGCAGGTCCACGTTCTTCACTTCCACCGCGCTGACTTTGATGCCCCAGGGCTCTGTCTGTTGATCGATAATCCGCTGGAGGTCGGCGTTGATCTGTTCCCGTTTCGACAGCAGGTCGTCGAGCTGACTCTGCCCCAACACGCTGCGGAGCGTCGTCTGCGACATCATGGAGGTGGCATAGAGGTAATCTTCGACTTGAATGATGGCCCGTTCTTGATCCACGACTCGAAAGTAGATGACCGCGTTCACCTTGACGGTAACGTTGTCCTTGGTGATGACGTCCTGAGGCGGGACATCCATCGTCACGGTTCGCAAGCTGACGCGCACCAGCTTGTCGATGAACGGGATGATGACGACCACACCGGGGCCATTGCCTCCGATGAGTCCTTTCGCGAGCCGGCCCCAGCGAAAGATCACGCCACGTTCATATTCCCGGAGCACATTGAATCCCATCAAGAGCAGCACAACTGTGAGAAACAGCAGCGCAAGAGGACTCGCGAGCGGCCCCATATCAGCCCCCTTTCTTTGAAACCGGTTTCACATGTAACCGCAAACCATCCATGCTGGTGACTTCCGCTTCGTCGCCTGGTTGGAGCGGCTGCTTGCTGATGGCATCCCAGAGTTCGCCATGTACCGCCAGTTGTCCGTGGGGCGCGAGCGCCGTTTTGACAGTTCCCACCAGGCCGATCATTTCTTCCCGGCCGGTCACCGGCGGGCGCCGTATCGCCTTCATGCCCATCCCGACCATAAAGAGCGTGAAGCCCCCGACCAGCGCAACCACCGGCAGGATGACCGCCCAGGATATCGGGAGGAATTCCACATCGGTCTTGATCAGCATCACCGATCCGAGGAGCATCGAAATAATCCCGCCGATGGCCAGCACACCATAACTCGTGATGCTGGCTTCCAGAATGAAGAAGACGATCCCGAGGAGGAACAGGAGCACGCCCGCATAGTTCACCGGCAGCGATTGGAGGGAGTAACAGGCCAGGATCAGACTGATGGCTCCGACGACTCCAGGCAGAATGGCACCGGGGTTATACAGCTCGGCAATGAGCCCGATGGTGCCGAGCGTCATGAGGAGATAGGCAATATTCGGATCGCTGATCGTCTTGAGGAATTCCAGGCGAAGTCCCAGCGGGAATTCGCGCACCGCTGCATCCGCCGTGTGCAACCGCGTTGGGCCGGACTGCAGTGGCACGGTGCGCCCATCCAGCTGTTTCAGCAATGTCGGCAGGTCCTCGGCAATCAGGTCGATGACCTTCAGCTTCAGGGCTTCTTGTTCCGTCACGGAGACGCTCTTCCGCACGGCATCCTCCGCCCAGGCGACATTCCGACCCCGTTGTGCCGCGATCGATTTGAGGTAGGCCACGGAATCGTTTTCCACCTTCTCCGTCATCGTCTTGTCCATCTCGCCGCCCCCTATGGCAACCGGGTGGGCTGCGCCGATGCTTGTGCCGGGAGCCATCGCTGCCACATGCGCGGCCATCGTAATGAACACACCGGCGGAGGCGGCACGACCGCTGGAGGGGGACACGTAGACGATGATGGGAATAGCCGAGCCGGTGATGTCTTTGATGATGAGCCGCATCGAGGGGTCCAAGCCGCCCGGCGTGTTGAGGCGAATGATCAGGGCCTGAGCTCCGCTGTCTTGCGCGGAGACGAGCGCATCGTGCAGGTACTCGGCAGAGACAGGAGTGATGACTCCATCGGAGGTGGCGAGCAGCACAAAGGAGTCGGCTTGTACGGCAGGTGGCCCTGCAAATAAGGCGACGAGTAACCCAGCCGTGGCTAAGAGGATACGGGAACGTGGCAGCAGAGGGCGAAGTCCGAAATCACCCATCCAGGCGTCCCTCCTAGCAACAGGCGGCGCAGGGAGATCAACCAGATAGTGAAAGCATACGAGCCGCTTCCCGCCCAGTCAAGGAAGGGCGGGAAGGCCCAATGGCCGACAGCAGAGGGAATCGGCAACGATTCAGTTGACCAAGGAAACTTCCGAATCAACTCGCGTGTGGTTGTGTGAGGCGGTCGACGTGGGAGAGGCCTGGTGAAGAGAGCGATGTTTCCCAAGAGCCAGACAGTGGATTGGGACGGAGAAACCAGGATGTGCCCCACCGATGGCACATGGCCAGGTTCGGCGTCCTGTGTTATAAGAGCCTGCGTTGCGGCTCTAATCAACGGACTGTATCCAATATCATCAGAGCCTGTATCGAATCACATACAGACGGATGCCGGCAGCGTGGCCGTCTTCGAGTGAAGCCCCTCGTCCTCGCAACTTTGGGCTATTCAGAATATGTATCGTGCGCGGGGTTTGGCGATGGTGTCTCGTTCTGATCTAGCGGGTGGGTGCAGCGCATCTCGGATGGTACGAATGGTCCACATTTACTGAGAAAGGCGGTTTATTCCTGTCGGTTGTTACCAGGCAGGCGCGCAGAAAAGCTTCTCACAGCATAAGGGTGAGTCGGATGAAGGACTGCATCAGAATCCTCTTGGTCACTTCGGACGATGAGTATCGTGCCTGGTTCGATGAGCTTCACATTGTCAATGTTCTGCAACGCGTCTCGCCTGGAGGACAGATAGAGTTCCACCGGGTGTCGGATCCTTCGGCCACGGTTTCCCGCGCCCCGCACGTCGTGCTGTTTCACCAACCCTCTTCAGATGAATCATTGGCGCAGTGCCTTGTCGATGTGGTCGGTCGTTGGCCGGACGTGCCGATTCTCGGATTGTTCGCCGCGGAGTATGGCCGGTGGCCACAGCTCTTGAACGGCGTTCCGGCGGAGTTGCATGATTTTGTCTTATGCCCCGTCGACGGAGACGAATTGGCCCTGCGAATCGGGCGGGTTCTCGCAGCCGGGCAGCGTCTGAAGCCGCATGGCATCGGTCGGTCGCACCGCGTGAGGATTGATTCGCTGGTGGGGGAGAGCGCGATCTTCCAGGCACAGGTTGACAAGATTCCTCTCTTTGCCGATGTGGATGCGACGGTGCTGCTGCAAGGTGAAACCGGAACCGGGAAGGAAGTGTTTGCCCGTGCGTTACACTATTCCAGCGCCCGGAAGGACCATGCGTTCATTCCCATCAATTGTGCGGCGCTCCCCGATCAGTTGTTTGAAAATGAATTGTTCGGGCATGTGAAAGGTGCGTACACGAGCGCGGCGGGAGAACAGGGCGGGCTGGTGCTTGAGGCCGAGGGGGGAACGCTGTTCCTTGACGAGGTCGATGCGCTCAATCCATATGCGCAGGCGAAACTACTGCGCTTCGTTCAGTACCGGGAGTATCGCCCGCTGGGCTGTTCGCGCACGAAGGTGGCGAATGTGCGGATCATTCCGGCATCGAATCATGATCTCCGGCAGGCCGTGACGGACCGGCAGTTTCGCGAAGATCTCTTCCACCGGCTCAACGTGTTGTCGCTGGTGGTGCCGCCTTTGCGAGAGCGTGTGGAAGACATTCCGTTGCTGGCCAGCCGGTTTCTCCAGCGTTTCCGGAGAGCAGATGGGCAGGGCCCGCGACGACTGTCCGAAGATGCCATCCAGAAATTGATTGCGTATGCCTGGCCGGGGAATGTGCGGGAGTTGGAGAGTACGCTGCAGCGGGCTGTCGTCATGTGCGGGGGCGAGACGATTCACGCGCAAGATATCGAGTGCGCGGGCGAGACACCCAAGCCCCTCTGTCTGGATGGGTCGCTGCGCGCGGCCAAAACCTCTGCGACCATGGATGTCGAACGAGCCTACCTTGTCAGAACGCTCGTGACGTTTCGAGGAAATGTCACGCATGCGGCCAAAGCGGCAGGCAAGGAGCGGCGCAGTTTTCAACGACTGCTTCGAAAATACGGGATCGATCGAGAAGCGTTTCAGAACCATCAGACCGGTCCCTCGCATGATTGTCCCCCCTCCTTTCAGACACCCTTCGACGGCCGCGCCTAAGTTCCCCACCGGCGCGGCAGTTGTGCCGCACCTGCCATCGCCCTGATATTCAAGGCTGTTTTAAATTTCGCGCCACGGGGTTGCTGCGGCAAGAATGCCGCGCCTGCAATTCAACTAGTGAGTTTCCCTTTAAAACACCGTGCCGAGCATGCACCCGAGTGGCATTGCTTTTGCTGATTCCCCCAGGAGTGCCGTGATGGAACGGGGCTCCGGGGATCACGCCGGATGGAAGAGCAGGATGCAGAGTTAAAGCGCAGCATTCTCGACTATCTGGTTCATCACCCTGGCGCGAAAGACACGCAGGAAGGAGTGCTGAATTGGTGGATCGCCTCACTATGCCTGGATGACGGTGCGGAGCGTCTCGACGTCGAGGCGCTGAACAAGCTGGTTGCGCAAGGCTGGGTTTTGAAACGCGATACATCGAGTCAACCGATCTATAGCCTGAATCATGCGCACCTGAAGGAGATACGAACATTTCTGACACAGGACGGAAACGACACGTGAACGTCCTAAGCCGAGGAGGATGAGCATGCCAGTGCAACCGACCTATCCGGGTGTGTACATCGAGGAACTGCCGAGCGGGGTGCGCACCATCACCGGAGTCGCGACGTCGATCACGGCGTTCGTAGGCTACACCG
>JACOEF010000814.1 GCA_024998705.1 Nitrospira sp. | reverse complement strand
CGAACAACCCTCAAGATGGCGAGCAATCCACGCTCGTAACGTGACCTGTTTCGTCTTCTTATACTTCTCTGGGAAGTAGGTTTCTTCACGCGCCTCGGCCTTGAGTCGGCCATATAGCGCTTTCGCTTGGCTCTTATTGGTGGCACGGAACCATTTTTCCCGGCCGTTAATGATTAGCCGTACCCACCACTTCCCGGATCCCGTCGGCTTTTCGACGAGGCCTCTATCCTTTCCCGCTTTTCTTGCCACGGTGGCTCTCCTTTCGCTCCCCGGTCTTCTGGGTCTCGCGCCACTTTCTCGCCGCGACTCGGTTCTGGCAGCGCGGCTGGCAGTAGAGCTGGTCACGTCTGATCGCTAAATAGATCTTGGCGCATTCCGGGCAGCGCCGAATGTAGTCCCCCGACTGGGCCAAGAGGTGCACAAAGCGGTACTCAAACTCCTTCGCCTTTCGTTTCGCGCTCACGAAGATTGTCCCGGCCTCGTCGGAGAAGCTGCCTGGCGATACGACGACCAGTGTCATCTGCGGAAAGGTGAAGGCGGTGTATCCTTCGTGCCAGTAGAGTTCTAACTGATGCAGGACGGTGGCCTG
>JACOEF010000232.1 GCA_024998705.1 Nitrospira sp. | reverse complement strand
CGGCGCCGTAAACGTTGCGCCACGATCCATCGAGACGCTCATCACCACATCCCGCTTGACCGGAGCCTGCTCCTCCCACACCACCACGATCCGTCCTTCAGGATCGACCGCGATCTGGGGATGGTCGGGAAACGTATTTTTCGAGACGTTCAACTTGTGCTTTTCGGAAAAACTCTTCCCTCGATCGTCCGAGTAGGCGAGATAGACCGCGGGAATTTCATCTGTCCCTTCGGTATACCAGACAACGTAGAGACGTCCCTGCCGATCGACCCCCATCGAGGCCGGACGATGCGGGCAGGCCGGGAACACCCATTGATCGTGCCCGACAATGACCGGCGCTTCGAAGCTCTCCCCATGGTCCGTCGAACGAGCCACGACCGTTTCCCGCACCTTGCCGTCGAGAATCTTTCGCCAGGCCACGTAGACCATGCCATCAGGGCCGCTCGTCACCGCCGTGCGACAGCAGACACAGGTCCCCTCGTCCACCTTAAGATTTTTCGTGATCGTGACGCCCCGATCCAACGAACGAGCCACATAGGTGCCGGGGTCTTTCTTTCCTTCCCGCCCGTCGATCCACGAGAGGTGCAACCGGCCATCCGCGTCCCGATGCAACGCATCGAAGGTATGTTGAATGACTCCCGGATCATCGTTCACCAACACGGAGGGCTGAAACGTATTGCCGCGATCGGCCGAACGGCTTAAACGAAGCTCTGTCGCAAACGGCTGTTGTGGGGTGGCTTTTGGATGGGCCAGTCCCCAGGTGACGAACACGTCCTCCCCCTGCACGACCAGCGCCGGCGCTTCTTGTCGCCAGTAGGGCACGTCTTCCGGGCGGTTGATCCGCACCGGCGCCCCCATCGGCCCGCCCGGCTCCAGGCTGCGGGCGTAGAGAACCGACCGCACGTCTTTCTCCTCTTCCATCCAGGCCAAGGACACCAGGCCCTGCTCATCCACTTGCACGGATGGCCCCCCCAGACTCTTCACGTTATGTTCGGTGATCTGCTTCGCGCCACGGTGAAACTCACCGAGCGGCTCAGCCCAGACCGTCACACCTGCCGTCGCACACCACCAACCGGTCGTGGCGACGAATAACCAGAGCCCCGCTCTAGCCCACGTGATGGAACACATAGCCGCCTGCCTTATTCTCTTCGGTTTCACACAGGCCATGAGCGATGTTTCCGCTCGGCTCACGATTTCACCATCTGAAACGACCTACTCAAGCCGAAAATAAAACTGGTTCCCTGAGCCAGATTGTTATTGGAATCCCGGGCAATGGGAATCTGCGTATAAAAATACAGGGACGTCATTTTCGTAAGTGGGGAATCGATCAACCCGTCCAAGCTGACCTGAAACCCCGGCGAGAACGCCAGGTACGTCGACCCGGTGCCGGGCACTCGACGGTTGGCAATGAGCGCATCGACGACCGCCGGATCTACCCCGCCGCCATTACCCATCGGAGCAGATTGCTCGAGAGAGGCGCTGATATTGTCATGTGTCAGGTAGCGCCAGTTGATCTGTCCCATCAGCACCAACCACGGCAACGTGACCAGGTTGGCACCGAGATTCACATTATATTCATCCCCGAATTGATAGCCGTCGTTGTTCCGAAATGTATGACGATAACTGGCATAGGAAAATTGATTCAGCCGGTGAGGAATCAGTTCGTACGTCTGATACAGTGATCCGATCAGCCCCACGTTACCGCGCCCCAATTGAGTCGGCGACTCCATGAGATGACCTTGGCTATCCTTCGTCTGTGTACTCCCGGTCGGAAGCTGAACGCCAAAGCCTGCGATGAGCATGCTCCGCAGAGTCGGCAGAACGTTGTATTTGGCAGTCAGAATCATGTCGCCGATATTATTGTCCCCGAAGTGTACCGACTCACCGTTTCCGTTCTCCCCACCCTCTCCCAAAGCGTCCATATGACGATGCGTCCGCCAGAGATAGGGGATGGTGACCTCCACGGCGAATCGGGCCGTAATGCCGTAGTTCAAATCAAAGGTCATCGTCTGAGTGATCGTGCGAGTTTCCTGATGGTGATCTAAAATCAGTCGGCGCTGCTCTTGGTTGATGGCAGGAATGACCCCCGACGTCCCGTCCAACAATCGCATGGGGGTATAGTTGTAGATCGAATTAAAGGTCAGCAGGCCGGCTTGGGGCACCTGCTGCTGCGATCCGATCACCACGAAACAGGTCACGGCGCCGCAAGCCGCATGGGCCGCCGGCAACGAGCCCTAGGTCGCACTGAATATCCCCACGGCGCCGAACAGGGGCATAAGGAACCTTCTACCCAGATACCACATCTGCACGATCCTTTCTCCAGACACGGATAACGCCACGGCACCCTGCGCTCAGGCCAATCAGGGCCTCCGACGCAGACTCCGCTCGCAATGAATAAAGACGATGAGCCGATAGAACGATTCAGGAAAGAGAGGGGACGGGAGGGCCCCGTGATGTGCGTGGAGCGCGACGTTCGACCTGCAATGAATCCGCCACTTCGTGCTCGACGAGGCCGCTCAACGGGCCGCTGACGTGAACCAATCCTGCAACGGTCTCGAGGTCTTGCCCGGCCGCACACATCCAGGAGCAGAGCACCGTGCTATGCACGCCGGCCCCGTGATGGGCATGGTGTGCAACATGTTCCAGCGCGTGGGGGTAGACAAGGCCCTGGAGTGCCAGCAACGAGCAGGCCAACAGAACACTCACCACGATGTGCTGCGTCCTGGTCATACCACCTTACCGAAGGGCCACGGCCTTTGCGGGTGCCGCGGCCTGAATTCGAGCGACGATGTCGTGAATTCTGGCTTCCGTCAGCAACCCGCCCTTGATGTATTCCTGCACCACACCGTTCTGATCGATGAAGACACTGACCGGCAATCCAAAGACACCGTACTGATTGGCCACTTTGTTTTCGTGATCGAGCAGCACAGGAAAGGTGTGTTTATAGGCTGCGATGTGCTCACGAACCTTGCCTTCATCTTCCAATTCATTCACCGCCAACACCACAAAGCCCTTCTCCCGCAGCTGATCGTAGACCGTCTGCATCGCGGGCATTTCCGTCGTGCAGGGCTTGCACCAGGTGGCCCAGAAGTTCAAGAGAACGATCTTGCCCCGGTACTGCTCAAGCTTGTGCGACTTGCCGTCGAGATCCGTCAGCGAGAATTCACTGGCAGGCATCCCCGCCGCCGTAGGACGCGAGCCCATTGCCCAGGCCGAGCCGACGAGACCGGCCACCAGCACCAGCGCAAGAACCACACTTGTACGCAAGCTCGCTGTTGACGAACTATTCATGATGACATCCCTACCCTTCACAGGCCTTCCAAACCAACCGGTTCCCCGCCAGAGCGGAGCAACCGCCACCTAGCGATTCAAGCTGTAACTGACCGGCAAATGCAGCACGACCATCGGCGCGGTTAACTCATGCTTCATGTGCAGCGGACAGGCGCGCCGCACGGCTTCCATCGCCGCTTGATCCAACGACTCGTGTCCGGAACTTTTCACCACCTCGACATCTTTCAGTTGCCCGTCCTGGCGGATGGAGACCTTCAAGACGACTTTGCCTTCCCAGCCATTCAAGCGCGCGGGGCTGGGATAATGCCGCAACTCAATGATGCGGCGATGCAGCGACTCGGCCAACCAGCCATAATCGGCTTTGGTGGCGGGCCTCGGCGTCGCCACGCGCGCCACGACCTGATGCTCTTGCAACGTGGCCGGATCCGGCTGCGCGGCGGAAGCCGGAGCCGGAGGGGCGGCGGCCGGCTCACTGGCCGCGACAGCAACCGCTTCCGCAACAGGCGCGGGAGCAGGATCGGCAGGAGCCGGAGCAGCCTGGATCGCTTCTGCCGCCGGAGCGGCCTGTACAACCTGTGTGCTCGCCGAAACAACCGGTTCAGGCCTCGTTTCCAACACCGTCGGCTCGCTGACCACCGCCTGGGCCTGATAGGTCTGCGCCGTCACCGGCGCCGCCTCCACCACCGTCTGTTCGACGGCCTGGGCTGGTTCCCGTACCACTTCAGCAGGCATGACCGCCTGCATCAACGGTTCCGTCTTTTGAATCTCTTGCGGCTCGATGGGCTTGGCTTGCACCGGACCACTTCCCTGGTCGGCTGCATCTGCTCCTGAGGACGAACCGTTTCGACGACCGGCTGCACTTCACGTTGGATCGCCTGCGGCACCACCCGGGTTTCGACCTGGCGCTGCACCGGCTGAGGCGGCGGTGGCACGGCGCGCACCGGCTCGGGTCGCGGCTTCACCGGCGTGGGAACGGGAGGCTGCACCTGCGGTACCGGAGCCGGTTCTTCCTGACGCACCACTTCACGCGGTGCCTCCACCAGCGCCACGTCCCATTTAAACGGCTCTTTCTCCACCACCATGGCCATCTTCGGCATCAGCCCGAATGCAGCGAGCGCGAGACAGGCGTGCAGCAGGAGCGACGCTCCCCACCCTGTCATCGATCGCTTGGGTTGCCACGATTGCGTCACGAGCACATTCTCCATGGGACACTCCCTTTCAGAACGATTCGTTCCGCCCTTACTTGAAGATCACCTTGGACACCGACCCGATCGGCACCTCGACCTGGCCGAAATCAGATTCGCCTTTGAAGCTGCCGCTGACGGCGGGCGTAAACTCCCCATTCTTGCCGTTCGTCAAGGTCACGGTCATGGCCGGCGCAGCCTTGTCGGCACCGGGCTTGATCTCGATCTGCTTGATCTGATCGAACTTGATATTGACCGTCGCCGTGCCGCGCTTGGACGGCAGATGCCGCAACTCATGCGGGACGAACGAGGTTTCACTCATTTTTTCTTCCCAATAGAAGATGCCGTTCTTCAACTCGGTCTCGACCCCCTGCTGGTCGGTCACGGCAATAGTGAACGACTTCTCTGCTTTTCCATCGGCGGCGGACAGGCTCGGCGCCCAAAGCAGAAGCGACAATCCCACCAAGCCATACAGCCCCATCCGACTCACCCGCTGCTTCACCTGCGTCTTCATGACTCCTCCCCTTGCTCCTGCAGAATGCTGAAAAAGTCCGCTAGCTTCATTCTCGCGGCGTTCCGAGGCTCACCGAACCGGCCCCGTGTCGATCTGTGTTTCGTCCGTCCAGCCCAGCGACGTAGATCTCGCCGCTTTCCTCAATCCAGGCCGCGTGCAGCCTTCCATCGCGATGAAACCGAAGTGTGGGGGGAGAGAGCGCTGCGACGGACTGGACGAGTGTCAGCGGCGCCCCGAGCATCGTGACCGCCTCGGATTCAGTGTGGGCAGAGGCTCCGCTGCTGAAGCCGACGAGGGTCAGCAGGGCCGCAGCACCACACAAGGCAACGCCGATATCACGCACAGGGACCATCACCGTGTCCTTAGTATCCCGACGATCTGAAAGAAGGAATGCACCCACAGCATGCGAGAAACCTCGCCGAACTGTTTATTCAGGCTCTGCGACATCGTGTCGCGGAGCAAGACAGGCACAACGTAGTAGGCTGAGGTTAGGCGAACAGGGGTGGAGCGCGGGGACGGCTTGGAGCAAGCAACTGAGGCAAGCGCACAGCATCGAAACGGAACGAGACGTCACCGGCAGATGCGAACAGATGCGCCGAATGCACGGGGGTCACCACATGCACTCCGGCCATCGCACACATCCAGGCACAAATACCGGATCCATGCATGCCGGCATCGTGATGCGCCGCATGTTGGAGTTCATGCGCGACAGCATTCCCGGTCGTCACGGCCAAGAGGACGATGACGGCGCAGGCGACAATCCAGACGATGCTTCTAAACCGGAGGCTTGGCATAGACAAGAGACCGAGAGTATGGAGGGCATGCTAACAAACTGACCGACAGAGCGTCAACGCAACTTTCGCCCGCCCTGCCCTGTGGAATCACACGCATACACGTCGCGCGTCACGAGCGACGAAGACCCTCCCGGGAACACATCCGCAATTGTCCTAAACAGGCTGGGGCAGCAGGCGAACTATGGTCCGCCCATGCCGACGATGCGCTCGACCCTCTCGTCCCGACCGCCGAGATCCCGATAACGCCGGTATTGCGCCAGCGCCCGCCCCATGTCCTTCCGATGGAGCTCGTAAAAGACCCCGAGGTTATAGTGCGCCTCCGCCGATTGAGGCTTGAGGGCCACCGCCCGTTCGTGTTCTTTCTCGGCTTCCTCCAGCCGATTCAAGCTGGTGTACACCATGCCCAGATTCAAATGCGCTTCCGCATATTCCGGGCGGTACCGGATCACTTCCAGAAACTCCCGCTCCGCCTCGGCCAGCAGCCCCTGACTTCGATAGACGAAGCCCAGGTTGTAATGGGCATCGACCAGATCGGCCTTCACCTCAATGGCTTCCTTGAACGCGGCAGCGGCGGCGTTCAGGTCATTGCCGCGTTCAGCCAAACGACCAAGGAGATACCAGGCGTTGGCGTGCTGGGGATTCGTCTGCGTGAGACGGGACAAATATTCGCGGGCCAGCCTCAGATCGCCCTGACTGTCGTAGAGACTTGCCAGATGGTACAAGGCGTCGGCATGGTCCGGACGCACCCGAAGAAGCGACTGATACATCTTCAGGGCATTCGCACGATCATGCCGTTCTTCATAGAGGCGCGCCAGATCCAGATGAGCCTCTTCGTTGCCAGGTGCAATGTCTAACGCCTGTCGCAGCACCGCCTCCGCGTCACTACCGCGCCCTTGCGCAAGATACACATCGGCGAGATCGTTGAGGATCTCTGCGGACGCCGGGCCCAACTTCAGCGACTGCTTATAGGCCTGGATCGCCTCATCGGGGTTACGCTTATTCTGGAAATAGACGAGTCCCAACACATGGTAGGCTTCGGCCAACTTGGGATTTTGCGCTAAGGCCTTCTTCAGCGCCTCGATCGCGCCGTCGGCATTGCCCTCGCGAAATAACGTGACGCCCCGCTCATAACTGCGCCGGGCTGAGTCGGACGACACAGACGAAGCGGCCGATACTTCCACGGGTACGAAGAAAACAACGAGGTAAAAGAGCGGGACGCTCGTGATGAGTCGGAGAGAGAAGATGGCCCCTTGCCGCATCGAAATCCGCAGTGGAATCCGTGGGTGACCTTCGCCCGTAGAGCCGGCGAAGTAGTGAGCCTCACTATAGATCGCAGCGCATGCGAAAGCAACGACGAGAGGCCCGCCGGCTCCGTTCATTGCCAAGCAGTTAAGACCTCCGTCGCTGTTTGGGTAGGATTCCCCTATGAATTCCTGTATACTCCGCCGCCGAGCCCATGCTCAGCGGGTGAGTTTCGTCCGTGAGAAGGCTCGTGAGAATGAAGGTAAGCTTGCATGCTGACCCAAGTCCTGAACATCATCTTCGGAAGCAAAAACGACCGCGAGATCAAGGCCTTGCGCCCGATCGTCGAGCGGATCAACGGACTCGAATCGAGCCTCACGCCCTTGTCCGACCAGGCGCTGGCCGAGAAGACGCAAGAATTCAAGAAACGTCTCGAAGCCGGAGAAACGCTGGAGGATATTCTCCCCGAAGCGTTCGCCGTCTGTCGCGAAATGTCTCGCCGCCGCTTGAATATGCGGCATTTCGACGTGCAGCTCATCGGCGGCATGATTCTGAATAAAGGCCGGATCGCCGAAATGAAGACCGGTGAGGGTAAGACGCTGGTCGCCACCCTTCCGCTCTATTTAAATGCCCTGGAAGGCAAAGGCGCCCACCTCGTCACGGTCAACGATTATCTGGCCAAACGTGACGCCCAATGGATGGCGCAGCTCTATCACGCGCTCGGCCTCTCCGTCGGCATCATCCAGCACGATGCGTCCTTTCTCTACGACCCGACCTATGAAGCAGCCGACAGACGACTTCAGCACCTGCGGCCCTGCACCAGGCATGAGGCCTATCGCGCCGAGATCACCTACGGCACCAACAACGAATACGGGTTCGATTACCTACGCGACAACCTGATCGTCAGCGATTTGAGCCAATGCGTCCAGCGCCCCTTGAACTTCGCCATTGTGGACGAAGTCGACAGCATTCTCATCGATGAAGCGCGCACGCCCTTGATCATCTCCGGTCCGACCGATCAGACCACCGATCTGTACTACCGCATCAATTCGATCATCCCGCAGCTCAAGGCGGAGCACGACTATACGATCGAAGAAAAGACCAAAACCGCCTCGCTCACGGAAGAGGGCAACGTCCGTGTGGAAAAACTGCTGGGCGTAGACAATCTCTACGACCTGCAGCACATGGATCTGGTTCACCACGTCGTGAAAGCGCTGCAGGCCTATTCGCTCTACAAACGCGCTGTCGATTATGTGGTCAAGGACGGCGAGGTCATCATCGTCGATGAATTTACCGGCCGGTTGATGCCGGGCCGCCGGTGGAGCGACGGGTTACACCAGGCCGTGGAAGCCAAAGAAGGCGTCAAGATCGCCAATGAGAACCAGACCCTGGCCTCCGTCACCTTCCAAAACTACTTCCGTATGTACAAAAAGCTGGCCGGCATGACCGGCACGGCCGACACGGAAGCGGGAGAGTTCGCCAAGATTTACAATCTGGATGTGAACGTCGTACCGACCAACCGCTCGATGATCCGCAAGGATTACGCCGACGTCGTCTTCCGGACGGAAAAAGAGAAATTCACGGCGATCGTCGAGGAGATCAAGGACTGCAATGAGCGCGGGCAGCCGGTCCTGGTCGGCACCGTCTCCATTGAAAAATCCGAGCGGCTGTCCGGTTACCTGAGCCGAAACGGCGTGAAGCACAATGTCCTGAACGCCAAGTTCCATGAGAAGGAAGCGGAGATCATCGCGCAGGCCGGCCGCAAAGGCGCCGTCACCATCGCCACGAACATGGCGGGCCGCGGCACCGACATTTTGCTGGGCGGCAACGCCGATTTCCTGTTCAAGCGCATCCTCTACCAGGATGAAAACCTGACGGATACGCGCAAGCAGGAAATTTACGACGAGATCAAGGCAGATTGCGAAAAGGACAAGCAGGAGGTCGTTGTCGCCGGAGGGCTCCACATCCTCGGCACCGAGCGGCACGAAAGCCGCCGCATCGACAACCAACTCCGCGGCCGCGCCGGCCGTCAAGGCGATCCCGGCTCCTCACGCTTCTACCTGTCGCTCGAAGACGATCTCATGCGGATTTTCGCCTCCGAGCGCGTCTCGCAGTTGATGCTCAAGCTGGGCATGGAAGAAGGCGTGCCGATCGAACACGGTATGGTCACCAGGGCCATCGCCAACGCGCAGAAAAAAGTCGAGGCGCACAACTTCGAAATCCGCAAACAGCTCCTCGAATACGACGACGTGATGAACAAGCAGCGGGAAGTGATCTACCAGCACCGCCACGCCGTGCTGGCCGGTGAGCACATCCAGCAGGATATTCACGACATGATGCGGGACATCGTGAACAACTTCGTGGAGACCTACTGCCCGGCCGATCAGTACCAGGAAGAATGGGATTTCAACGGCCTCGGTGAAGCCATGCAGGGCCAGTTCGCGCTGGACGTGACTCAAGGTCAGGGCACCGTCGCCGACCATTTCAAAGACGTCGGCCGGGATGCGCTGATCGAGGATATTCAGAATCAGGTCCGGCGAGCCTACGACCACAAAGAACAGGAGCTCGGCTCAGAACTGATGCGGTATCTGGAAAAGATGCTGCTGCTCCAGGTGATCGACCACCATTGGAAAGATCATTTGCTGGGCATGGACCATCTGCGAGACGGCATCGGCCTGCGCGGGTATGGACAAAAGGACCCGCTGATCGAATACAAGCGCGAAGGATTCGACATGTTCTCATCCATGATGGACCGCATCAAGTCGGACGTATTGGAACGGATGTTCAGCGTCCAGGCCGTGCGGGGCGAGCAACCTCCTCCTCCTGCACCCGAACCGATTCCTCCGCCCCGTATGGTGCTCAACCGCAGCGACGAGCCGACTCCGCAACCCGCCCAAACCCAGGCGGACAAGACCGGCCGCAATGATCCCTGCCCCTGCGGGAGCGGAAAAAAATTCAAGAAGTGCCACGGGGCGTAGCAGGAAACGGATAACCCGCTCTACGCACGACGGGGCGAGGAAACAGTCCCTCCAACATCGAGATTCTCCCGCCTGATCAGGTCTTTTCGCCTTGACTTGCCGCTGAGGCAGCGGCTAATCTAACCCACTCTTTTCCCTAAAGAATCCGGTAGAAGTGCTGTTTCTGGCGATGGCGCATGAAACGGGAGGCGACTACCGACAAGGGTGGTGTCACTTTGAGCACTGGGCATCCACAACTCCTGGCGGAAATTAGGACTGAAATCGCAGCCACTGGTCCGATTCCGTTCGCCCGCTTCATGGACCTCGCCCTGTACCATCCGCAGTTCGGCTACTACGTTCGCCCCGTCGATGATCCGGCCCAGGAGCGCATCGGATGGTCGGGGGACTTTTATACGAGTTCCGACGTACATCCGATCCTCGGCCAGGCGTTAGCCAAACAGGCACAACAACTCGACGCCCTCCTCGGGCATCCAGACCCCTTCACGGTGGTGGAGATGGGAGCGGGCAAGGGACTGCTGGCACGGGATTTCCTGACTGCTTGCCGGAACGCGCCGGCCAACCTCGGTGAACGCCTGCGTTACATCTTGATCGAGCGCAGCGCCGCGATGCGTACCCAACAACAAACCAACCTGGCACCCTGGGTGGGACAAGCCGGTCGCGTGGCCTGGCTCGATCGCCTGGAAGATCTGCCGCCGAGCAGCGTGACCGGACTCTTTTTCTCAAATGAACTGGTAGATGCCTTTCCTGTTCACCGGCTTGCAGTACTCGACGGCCGGCCACCAGAGGTCTATGTCGAGTCTCACGAGGACGGATTCCGCGAGGTCTATCGCCCCCTCTCCACTGAACTGACGACCTACCTGCGAGAGGGCGGGATCAACCTGCCGGATGGCTACCGGGCGGAAATCAATCTAGGGGCGGTCAGCTGGATGACCCAGGTAGCCCAGGTGATAAACCGCGGCGTCGTGCTGACGATCGATTACGGCCACACAGCCGAAGACCTCTACGGCGCGGACCGCAAGAACGGCACATTCCTCTGCTACTACCACCAAACCACCTCTGAGGACGCGTACGACCGGGTAGGTGAGCAGGACATGACCGCCCACGTGGACTTCACCGCCCTGGCGCAAGCGGGCCAACAGGCCGGATTGGACGTCACCGGATTTACGAATCAGATGAGTTTTTTGATCGGCTTGGGCGCTGAACAATTTCTGGAATCGCTCCAGCCGGAATCGCCGGAATTTTACGCGGCGATACACCTGCTGCGGCCGGACGGCATGGGGCGCACCTTCAAGGTGTTGATCCAGCACAAGGGCATGGCCAAACCCGAATTGGACGGGCTGAAATTTCAGCCGTTTTTCGGATCGATTCTGAGCAGGAAGACAGCGGTCTCCGTCAACCGTGAGGCGTCACGCGACCCGCCACGAACCACCCTTCACGATGCACAGGTCTGTCATGGGTAGCGAAGCCGCACCGCTGAACTACATCCCGATCCTGATCTTTATCGTGATCGCGTTTGCGTTCGGCGCCGTCCAGATCCTCCTGGGACGCATCGTTCGCCCGAGCCGGCCCTATCGCGCCAAACTCGCGCCGTACGAGAGCGGCAGCCCGCCCTTCTCCGATGCCCGGGTGCAATTCCCGATCCGGTACTACATCATTGCGATGCTGTTCGTGATTTTCGATATCGAAATCGTCTTCATGTTCCCCTGGGCCGTGGCGTTCAAGAAGTTGGGGCTGGTGGGACTCGTCGAGATGATCGTGTTTATCGGCATCCTGATCGTCGGCTTCTGGTACGCCTGGAAAAAGGGAGCGCTCGAATGGGACTGAGAACAAACCGCAATTCGTCGCTCGTGAAGCGTGAAGCACAGGCGCTTGGAAAGCTGGCTCCGCATTCGACGAACGACGATTCACGAACAACGAGATACTGCTTATGAGCTTTTTAGAGCGACAACTGGATGCGAATATTCTGACGACGAATCTCGATGCCTTCGTCGGATGGGCGCGGAAATCGTCGTTGTGGCCGATGACCTTCGGGTTAGCCTGTTGTGCCATCGAAATGATCGCCAGCGTGTCGTCGCGCTACGATATGGACCGCTTCGGCGCCGGCGTGTTCCGCGCATCGCCCCGCCAGTCGGATTTGATGATCGTGGCCGGCACAGTGTCGCGCAAGATGGCCCCCGTCATCCGCCGTATCTACGACCAGATGGCCGAACCCCGGTACGTGATCTCCATGGGATCCTGCGCCACCTCCGGCAATCACTACAACAGTTACGCCGTCGTGCAGGGCGTGGACCAGATCGTGCCGGTCGATGTGTATATTGCCGGTTGCCCGCCGCGTCCTGAAGCGCTGCTGGACGGG
>JACOEF010000105.1 GCA_024998705.1 Nitrospira sp. | reverse complement strand
TCCGGGGTGAACCTGGGCAGGACTTTGAACATCGACACGAAATGGGCATTCTCCTCAAGCACACCATCCGGCTCGGTGCTTCCCGGTTTGCGCCGAATGAGGCCACCGTCGGGGTCAACAGTCGCCGACGTGATGCCGACTTTCGCGAGCGCCGCGCTATTGTAGACGCCCAGATGTCCTGACTGGTGCATGACCAGGAGAGGAATGTCGCGCGACACCTCGTCGAGCTCCGCCGCCGTCGGACTGCGTTGTTCCGCCAGCTGAGAATCGTCGTAGTTGAACCCGATTGCTACGCCGAACGCCTTCACGATCGGTGAAGTGGCGATGAATTCGCGCATCGCTTGTTGCAGTTGGGGGATCGAGTTCACCGGCCCATCCGGCGCAGGAAGCAGGTTGGCGCTGATGGCCTGCAAGCCGACGAGTGAGAAATGGCTGCGCGCATCCACAAACCCAGGCAGCAAGGTCTTGTTGGCCAGATCGATCACATGCGTGGCGCCCCCACGTGACGTCATGATCGTGGCTTCGTTGCCGACAGCAAGGATCTTTCCGTCCTTGATCGCGATCGCCTCGGCGGAGGGCGCGTCGTCGTTCATCGTAATGATGGTACCACCGGTGTAAATGGTGTCCGCGTGTTGTGCAGATGCGGCGCAGGGGAGGAGGGAGGCGGTAAGGAGGGTGGCAAAGAGTATGGATCTGTTCATCATATCGGTACTCCCTGGTTACGCCGTTGTTCCTGCGGCTGCGTCATCACGCCTTCAGGTCTTGCAAGTGAACATGTCGAAGTCCATGACTGAGCTGAGGCTGCTTCGCCTCCATTGAAGTAGCAGTATTTGAGGTATGGCCTGGTGAATGCCCGATCTACGGTCGTTCACTGATTATGTTCCGTCTAAGTGTAGTGGTTTCCCCCTCTCGCCCCAATTGGCGAATCCGCTGTTTCTTGAAGCACAAGCGGTCAGACCGCTTTTCTCCGTGCCAGTGAGCGATGAAGGCGGTCTTTCTGTGCGTATCTATCCTCCCATGGAAGGTGGGCTCGTTGTTCTCCTATTGCGTGAATCCAACGAGGGGCCTTCCATGGC
Source organism: Nitrospira sp. (assembly GCA_024998705.1). GTDB lineage: Bacteria > Nitrospirota > Nitrospiria > Nitrospirales > Nitrospiraceae > Nitrospira_A. Next base: position 1,501 of record JACOEF010000105.1, on the reverse strand, counting down.
CGGGCGTTCCTTGAGCGCAGGAACGCAACAGGCAACCGTCCTACAATTTGCCGAACGTCCGCTCGAAGAACTCTTTCGTCAGCTTCATGTGCTGTTCGATATCCGTCTGCAGATGCCTGGCCCCCGCTTCCCAGTCTTCGGTGGTGTAGCCGACGCGGCGGGCGAGGAAGATGAATTCGTCGGAGTCCGGCGGGGGGAGCACGAGGTCTTTCGCGTTGCCGCGTACCATGCGGAGCCCGTCGATCAGCATGCGGATGAAGAGATAGGCTTTCCGCAAGTGGTCGGCATCCTGACTGGGGACGATGCCGCGATCAATCAATCCCGCGAGGGCCTGCATGGTGTTGGGTGTGCGCAAGATCTTGTATTGATGGCCGTGCATGACCTGGAGATATTGCACCGCGTATTCGATATCGACGAGGCCGCCGGCGCTATGTTTGACGTTCACGGTACCGGGTTCAACGAGCTGTTTCAATTGCTGCCGCCTGAGATCGAGCGCCGTCACGAGGTCCCAAGGCTCGCCGCTGTAGACATACCGGTCCCGGTGCGCTTCAACCTGTTTGCCAAGGACCGCATCTCCGGCGACGAATCGCAGTTTGATCATGGCTTGGCGCTCGAAGGGCGCGGCCAAGCCGGTGGGACTATAGTAGCTGGCGATTTCTTCGAGCGGATTGGTCAGGGAGCCTTTGCCGCCATGGGGACGAAGGCGGATATCGAGGTGGAAGATTCCTTCCTGCTTCGCTTCGATACCTTGCAGGAGTTCTTGCGCCAGCCGTTCGAAGTACTCGCTGTTTTCAATGCCTTGTTTTCCGCTGGTGCGCCCCACGCCGCCGTAGACGAAGAGCACTACGATGTCGGAGGCATACCCAAGCTCGCGGCCGCCGAACTTGCCCTGGCCCAGGATGGTGAAGGGACAGGGCTTTTTATTGGCCAGGCGCGGGGATCCATATTGTTTTTCCAGTTTGGCTTGGCAGTCCTTCAGGCTTCGGGCGACGATGACCTCGGCCAGTTCCGTCAGAGCTTCCGAGAAATCGGCCAGGCTGGCCGAGTCGGTCATATGTTTCATGTCGATACGGAAGAGTTCCTGGTCTTTGAATCGATTTAACGCTTCCTTGCGCGCCTCCTCGGTTTTGGCCTTCGCCATCACCCGGTCGAGTTCTTTACGAAGCGCCGCTTGCGGCTTGATGAGCGGGGCATCGCGATAGTGTTGCAGCAACGGCAGGAGATTGCCGTGCTGGCGGCGCAAGAAATCCTCCCACAAAAAGTCGCTGGTGCCGAGCAGACGGGCCAGGATGGGGAAGGTCTTCTTGTCGCTGAGAAACGCGAGCGCCTGTTTCTGCTCCTTGCCCTTCGTGTCCTGCACCGTGAGGTCGAGAAATTGATCGAAGGCTTCCAGGGCTTTGGCCGGATCCGGAGCCCAGGTCAATGCATGGGTAAATTGTTTGATGAGGACTGCCGTCAGGCGCAAGTGCTGCTGATCGACGGGATCGGTGAGCTTCTGGCC
>JACOEF010000813.1 GCA_024998705.1 Nitrospira sp. | reverse complement strand
CTTGGCCAACACCCGATAGCCTTTTTCAGCGAAGAGCTTTACAAGGCCCTCGGCCACGGCGTCTCGCGACTGATTGAGCGAAAGGGTGGTCTGCTGCTTCATACCTTGGATGAACGCCAGCGACACACTGACCTTATCCTGACGCATGGACCGCCACACACTGGGAAACCTTTTATGGAAACAGGTGAGAGAATTGACGCAGAGGAGCCCCAGCAGACTGGTGAACCACCAGGTGTGGTAAACGTCCGTAAAACCCAGCCGGAGAAACCAGCGATAGGCTTCTTCTCCATACTCCTGCACATAGGTTTCCGGACGCTCACCTTGCTGAATGACCGTACCGATGGTCGCGGTCATCGCCAGCACGATGAACAGAAACATTGCCAATTTAATCGAGGCAAAAAAGTCTACGACCTCGCGCGAAAACTCCTCCCAGCCGAGGCCGGAAGTGCGCGGAGACGATGCGCTCACGTCGGATGCTGCGTCGGGTTTATCGTTCATGAATCAACATACCTCGTTGCTTCGACCTGGCCGTTATACAGACCCCATCATCATACTCAAATGACGAGCTGCGTGTGGGATCCTGCGCCAATGCAGGCCGATACCACGAGGTTGGAAGTGCCGAGGCAGAGCGTTTATGATGAAAAATGTTCCAAATACGCGAAAAGTAAGCTATCTTACAAGTCGACTCGAAGGGCTGTCAAGCAAGGCACGCGCCTCCGGTGAGACTCGATCAATTCCATCTGAACGGTAGACAAAAAGCACCCAGTCAGCTACTATTGCTTTAGTTTTTTTGCGGAG
>JACOEF010000563.1 GCA_024998705.1 Nitrospira sp. | reverse complement strand
GCGAAGATGCAAACACAGCGGCAATCTTAGCTCTGGCTTCCGAAATTCCCGGGAAGAACCCAAAACAACATCGAATTCGAGCCCTGTAATTCTTTTTCTGCTTCATCGCCAAGGCTCTTCGCAGTGAAGCACCTTCACTGTATCCCACCAAAATTGGAAAGGCAAGCCTGAAATTGTCTCGCGGGCCATGCCGGCCCGCCGACCATTGCGCCCTAGTAGGCAGCCGGTGCCGAGAGGGGGCGGCTGGAATACAGTGGTGCCGCGTTGAAATTGTCGAATCGTGCGGCGGCCTGCCCCCGCACGACCATCCCCACCTGACCGACTCCAAGCGTTTGATCCTCAACAGAAAGTGTCAGGCTCCCATCAAAAAATGTCTCCACAAAATCCTTGCTGATGATGGTGTTCCGTTGGACCCGGAGTGTATGCCACTCAACCGGCTTCACCTTAATCGAAGCCCGACCCAAGATGGACTCTTTCCCTTCAATCACTCGCACCACTTCGATGGACTTCTGCGACAAATCCACCACGGTTGCATAATAATTCTTCGCATCTTTCAAGCCGAACACAACGCCAACCTGCCCTGACGTGGCATCGGCCCCCTGACGAATCCGAACGACGACTTCAGGATATTCATACTGAAATCCCTGGGCGACGAGTAACTCGACACAGGCGTGACAGGAAGACGCCCCAAGCACGACATTCGGTGATGAAGGGGCGGCGGGTTGCACCTCAACTTTCCACTCCCCGCCAGGCTGATCGCCCGAAGCAACGGCGAGGAATCCTCTTGGAACCCCTCCGACCTGATCTTTATCAAACGTCCAATCATTGAAGAGCTGAGGGTTTGCTTGCTGGCGTAAATGCTCGGCCTTCTCCGTCGACGTTTCCTTCGGCACGGCCCACGCGGTGCCCGCCGCGCCTATCCACATGATGGTCAACGCGACGACACTCCACCCCCTCAGCATACGTCTCAGATAGCCTTCGGAGCACTGTTGACGGAGACGACCAGTCTGTATCTGCCTCACCGGCTCGGTTCCATATTGCACGGGAGCACTCCTCCTTCGAGCAAAGCTTACGATTTGGGCTGGACTTGCTTGATCTGAATAATCTCCTGCTGAAATCGGTCGCGTTCCGCCAAAATCTTCTTTCGTCGCCAGCCACGCATCGTCCACCACTTGATCTTATCCATGAATGTGACCACCGGGGGAGGCACACTCCCCGCAGGTCCGTGCTGAAATTCATACCCCTGATGGGTGCCCTGATTGTCATAAACCGTCCGTACTGATGATCGTACAGCCCCTTGCCCTGCTCTGCCATAGATCCTACCTCTTGCCTCGCTGATCGATCTTGCCTTGCCCCTTTGCGGGTTCGCTTCTCGGGAACAATTGGCCCGACATGCCCCTGATGGCCGATAGTACCTTGAGCCCTCAGCTATCTGCAATGGGATCGGTTGGGTATGTTATAGTGCCTCCCATAAGCACAACACTTCTCACACCCAGGGTTATGAGACCCCGCCATGGATCTTCGCCAACAGCCGCCGCGACGATGGAGTGACACCCTGGCAGACCTGATCTGGCTACCGCGGTTGATTGATAAGGTGCGTGCTTTTCAGGCCGGTACGCTCGGCACCTACGCCTATCCCTCCGCGCTGGACCTCTCCTTTATGCGGCACCTCCGGCTCACACCTGCCGATATCGAGCCGCTGGTTCGTGACATGTCCTCCGATGACGCCATCGGCGCGGCCATTCGTCGGCGCATTCCGCTGACCGAGGAGGAAATCCGGACGCGCTGCGCCGCGTTTCAAGAAAAATATCGGTGGGCATTCGCCATTCTAGACCGGGATGACGGCTATGTCCGTGGGCTGGGCTATCCGCTCCCCCAATTCCTTCAACGACCAATCTGGCGGTGGTATCAACGCTGGTCGGCT
>JACOEF010000812.1 GCA_024998705.1 Nitrospira sp. | reverse complement strand
TAATCACCACACTGATAATCTTTGCATCGAACGTTTCCAAAAACGACTTCATCAAGTCGTGGGTCATGGGACGCGGGGCGGTGACACTCTCCAGCGCAAGGCCGATGGCGCTGGCTTCTGATTTCCCAACCCAGATCGGAAGCATGTCCGAATTCTCTTCGTCTCGCAACACCACTATATAGGCGTTGTTATAGGGGTCGAAGATCAGACCCTTTACCCGCATTTGTGTGATCACGGCGGGAGTATCCTTCCCGATGTCGGCCAAAAAGCTCAAGAATAGGGCACTCTAGCACTTCCGAAATCAGAGTGTCAATGAATTCGATCGGGCAACGGTGAAGCGTGCGCCGAAGGATTGTTGCTCCTTCAGGCGCCAACGCGAGGACAGTCCTTCGGTCATCCTAAGAACAGGCACCCATCACCGGTGGTTCCGACCGGGGAAGTCGTCAGAGTGGAAAGAGGAACCTTACGAGCCGGCCGGGCGAAAGTTTTGCTCCAGTTTGGACGTGTCGGTTTGTTCTCCCAGTTTGAGGAACGCCTTCATCTGTTTTTTGACGAGCTCACGGCCGCTCTCGTCGCCAAGATTGACCTGATACTCGTTGATCACCATGACGCGCATCCCTTCCCACTTTTTCCAACAGGGCTTGCAGACCTTGGCCTTGATCTCAGCTTCGAGCTTTCCGAGGAACAGCATATCGGTAATCGCTTCGCCCGCTTCTCCGCAGGTGACACATTGCACATCTGCCATAATTGCCTCCGTGAGTCTGCCGGATCATGAATTATCAATTCTGCGACATTCTAACACTCGAGTGCCGCAGAAAAAAGAGTGCGCTGTGCGGATTGACGGCTACTCTGGTTCATGTTAAAATGCGTCCCTTCAAAGCCGAATGACAAGCCAAGGAATTGTCGTTGCATGATACACGTGCCCGGATGGCGGAACTGGCAGACGCGCCGGACTCAAAATCCGGTTCTCGCAAGAGAGTGGGAGTTCGACCCTCCCTCTGGGCACCATCATTTCAACACCGCTGTCTCTTTGCCGACAATCAGCACATTCATGGAGACGTTGCAGCCTGTTACGGGCGCAGGTGCAATGCGATTAAATAGACGATGCGTTTCGACACAACACTATATAGTGGATGTCGTGGTTGAAAACATCTTGACATGATGTGGGTGTTAGCCTATAGTTCGCCCGAATTTGCTTGGAACTACTATGGCCTGTTTAGTTTATCGCCGTTCATCATTACTCTCTTATCAATTCCAACTCACTTAGGAGGCAGCACATGCGTAACGTGTTGGCACTTGGAGCTGCGGTGCTTTTTATCAGCTCCGTTGGTGTTGCAGGCGCTCAAGAGCGTTTGCCACAGTCCTCGTCGGGATCAGGTTTCGGTGTCGGCACCGGAGTCGGAGACGTCTCAGGTAACTCCGGCCGTACTGCGGCGTTTGATCGGACCGCTTTCATTGAACGACTCGCTCAAGCAGAGACGATCTATGGGCGAGTCCTAGCAATCGATGTCCCCGGTGGAAAGATTCACCTGGAGACAGGTGGTAGTTCGCATGATGAAGGACGAGCCGGCACGGGTGCGATGAGTTCCCTGACGGCCTATCTGGACAACCATACCAATATGGACCAGATCAAAGTTCTCGACGCAGGCGATGACGTGGCCCTGCAAGTTGTTGAAGCGCCAAATCAGCGCGCAGATATCGGTGTTTATGGAACGGGGCACAAGCTTGTCCGCGAAGTGTACCTAATGCGCGGCAACGCAAAGTTGGCTGGTTTTGGTGGTTTGGGACAGCGCCCAGCCCCGGCAACCGAGCGTGGGATTGAGACGTCTTCAGCCACCGTTACTGGTGGACCAGTCGGCGGCGTGTTCCCTGGTGCCGTCACCGGCGGTGTCGTCACGACAACTGTCGGCGAGTTCACCGGACAGGCACCGTGCTGGAACTGCGAACCGCAGCCAGGATGGGGCTACCAGACTGTCGCTCCGGAAACCAAAGTGCAGAACAAGTCTGACTACGGGACCGATGGTGCCAAGCCGAACTTGCAGAAGGGCTTGAGCAACTAGGACTTACGCCACAACTGTGGCAGGTTTTGAGCGGGGTGCTTCGGAAGAGGCACCCCGCTTTTCTTTTGTTCCTACGATTCCTTGCCACCCTGTTGCAACACAACAGGGCGGTTGGTACCATCTGCCATCATGTCCCTTGAGGAATCTTATGTCTGAGTCGCCGTCTCACGTACATTCACCTGATGAAGAGCTGGATCTTCGCGGTGTCATTTGTCCCTACAATTTCGTGAAGACGAAACTCAAGCTTGAGAGCATGGCTCCAGGGCAACTGCTGTTAGTCCATCTTGACGATGGTGATCCGATTCGAAATGTGCCTCGGAGTGTGAGTGACGACGGGCATGATGTGGTCTCGCAGGAGCGTATCGATCAGTCCTACCGTGTCATGATTCGTAAACGCTTCGACGAGTAGCTATTGCGACTGCTTGACGCTGTTCTTCCTCCTCAATCTGGCGCCTTCTACCACGAGGACGATATGAGACGTGCTTTCGTGGCTCGGTTTGTTCGAGAGCAGTTCTTGAACTCGTCCTCGTAGGATCTGTTCCGTGCTTCGGGTCATGTCGATGGCCACCATTACCTTCCGGTTGCCTAGTGTCTGCTGCAGCAGGGCGAGGAATTGTCGGAGGCTTTGTGCCGGCGGGAAGAAGATCATCGTGCGTGGCTCGGATCGTAACGAGTGAAGCCG
>JACOEF010000811.1 GCA_024998705.1 Nitrospira sp. | reverse complement strand
CTCTTCCGTATACTGCCGTCTGGTCTTGGTGCTCATCCTGTCCTCCGATTTCATCCTGTTCCTCCTTATACAGGTGTCTGTGAAATCGGGGGAAGGTCAATCTCGTACGTACTGGAGAAAATAAGAATTGCTGGCGCGGCTAGCTACTGAGAAAAGAATGAATCGCCAGCAATGCCATACCTTTCATTAGCGTGAGCCAACCGTCTGATCAGTACAGTTTGCGCGGTAACCGATTCGATGAATCTGCTCTTATAGGACATATTGATAATGCGACGTAATAGCCGCAGCCGTGATCAGAGTGAATAACGCGGTCGGAGAAATTGGCAACAATCTCTGAGGCGAAGCTGCATCCACATCCATCGCTCAAGCCAATGTGGCTAATGCAGTTGAACGGAGTCGAAAAGCTATCTTCCCGGGACGATTCCGCGCAGCTGACTTCACTGGGGAAGGAGGTGATGATAAATGAAGCGGAACACGAACGGACAGTATGTCGGGAACCTTCTGGGTTAACTCATAAGGTCGACATGGGTGGAATGCTCCGCGTTGCGGCAGCATTCCACCCACCTTCACCCTTGAGGAGGATCAGGGCATGAGAGAAATAACCGTAAGACCGCATCTTTATAAACAGTTCGGCAGCAAGAATGGTGTTCATTTTCGACTAATCACAAACAGTTGTATAGCTGGCGAATTCTCGATTGATGACAACGGCATGTATCAGTCCGTCGCAGTTGTCCCATTATCCAAATCGGATGAGATGCATCGTCTTCTCGAAGGTTTGCCTCGCCCACTTCATGTACTTGTTATACTCCCAGAAACGCTGTTCCAGTCACCTTCGCAGGAAGTCCTGGGTAATCAATGCAAACTCCTAGTCATACCCTGCAATTCCACCGAGATAGCGTCAGCGGATATTTCGCATTACCTCCAGGTTATGGAAAGTACCGATCCGATCGCGCAAAAGGAGTGGAGCGATCGGTTCTTCGCTCTGGGAGAGAAAAGTCAATTCCTGCTCATGGTAGACAATACATTTGGGACGGAAGCGAAATTTGAACATTTGGCAGAAGATTATGAATGGTTTGAGCAACTAGGCCCTCTGGAGTATGGCGGACAGCAGTTTGCTCCCTCCGGAGAGGTGAGCGTGCTGCCCTTGTTTCATGGCAACTATGATTCGGAACGACGATTAAGAGTCAATGGTCGTATCAGCCTCTACGGTCTGCCGATCGTGAACTCTGGGAAGCCCTCTTTCTTGAGGTCAGACCAGAACAAAATATTCCAAAGGCTGAGCGTCCTCAACTCTCATCCGGTCATCGCAACTGTGACCAATGGGGTGATCGATAGCCTCGAAGCCACTTCTGAAGAGGCGCGAACCGCCTCCGAGATGTTAGAGATGCTGTTTAGTGTCGATTCGCGCTATCGAATCATTTGGGAGATTGGATTTGGAGCGAATACAGAGATGGAGGTGATCAAAGCAAATAGATCACCAAATGAGAGTTATGGCCACCGAAACGGGGCGATCCACTGGGGACTAGGATTGACGCCGTGGACTCAGTACCATATCGATATTATTTGTCCCAATACTCTCATTCAGAGCGATGGAGGTGAGGTCTTGGCCGGAGGGCACACCAACTATCATGATCTACGAAGGGGAATTGGCACAAGAATACTTCGACAGGCGGCGATCGGCTGTCCTTGCATCGCCTGAAATCACAGAGCGGACCTAATGAACGTGACTTGCAGAGATATTCGGTATCAAGTCATAAAACACCCTGCCACTCTCTCAGAGGTGGAAGTGGCAAGGCTCACAAATGAGCTCACTGAGCTTTCGAGAAAAACGACGAGCTACGGTGACGGGAATTATCTACCAGCGTTGACTGGATGGCGAAAATACTACGAATACCATGGTGCTCGACCTAACGACTACAGCAGACTTTCTCTCGTGTACGACAGAGAAACGTTGATAAGTTGTTCAGCGGTTAAAAAGCTCACATTGAGCGACGCAACCAACACTGATCTGATTTGGCTTCAGTTGGCAATGACTCTGCCGAAGTATCAGCGCAGTGGGATAGCGGCAACTTCGCTGTTGAAGATGCTGGATGATGACTTCCTCAACCTCCTGAGCCAAGGATACTTAGTGGTTAGAACACCAAATCCGATGGTATATGAAATGGTCAGACGCTTTCTCCCCATTTTTGCTCACAAAGGGTTAACGGGACGGCTTTTCCCAGTCATTAATTGCGCGACGGCTATTGAAGATATTTCAGAAAACGAGAAAGTGGAAATCGTTGAGGTGCTGAGGCGGATCTCACCCAACAATCCGTTCGACACAACAACGTTTGTGATTGGTGGGTACTACAAGCAATTTGGCGCGCTTTACAAAAAATACGACTTTTATTGCAGGAACACAGATGTAAGGGAATATTTTGGAAAGCATCTTAGGTGTGAAAATCAGGATGGAATCGCCATAGTAGTGAAATATCAAAACCAGAATAAACTACAGGTCGTTCGTCCATAATGCACACGGATTCAGCAGGCAGCCAAAGTACACTGGGGAAACTTTCCATCGAAGGCGAGGAATGATGGCCTCACAAATCAATGCTACACATTCGTCCGCACAGAAACACGCCATAGGCGACTCAGGTGGCAACTCGAACCAGAACATCTATCTTACCTTCGAAGAGGTAGCACAGAAACAGCCATCTAAGACTGCTGTCGTGATTCCTATAATTCACCACCAGAGAGAAGTGCTGTCCTATCAATACTACTCCTTTGACGATTTGCTTTTATCAATACGCAAATACGCCTACGGGTTTCTCTCAGCAGGCTTGAAACCGGACATGAAGGCGCTAGTCTTCATTAAGCCGGGTCTCGAGCTCATCTCTATAGCATTGATCTTCCCCCGCTTTGGTGGACACCGGGTTACGCGACAGCGGCCCTTGCTTCGTACTCGGCTGGGGAGTGATAGCCGAGGGTCGAGTGGCGCCGCT
>JACOEF010000022.1 GCA_024998705.1 Nitrospira sp. | reverse complement strand
TTCCGAGAGTTTGCGCTCAATGGGCTTGGTGAGCTGCTCTTCGACCACCTTCGCGGAAGCCCCAGGGAACGACAGCCACACGTCGGCCATGGGCACGACGATCTGCGGCTCTTCTTCGCGCGGCGTCAGGATGACGGCGAACAGTCCGAGCAGAAGACTGGCCATGATGATCAAGGGGGTGAGTTTGCTGTCGACAAAGAGTGCCGCAAGGCGGCCGCTCACTCCAAGGGATGGATTTGTCATTGGTCGACCATGATGCCCACTTCGCTCGTCTCTCGTGAAGCGTCGTTCGTAATGGAAGGTGACACTGCCATACGTTGATCGGCAGAGTGCCGGACCTCAACCGATCATTGGATCGTCACAGGCTTTCGGCATGGAACGATCGAGATACGCTTCACGCTTCACGAGATACGTGGCTTCCCAAATCCGCTTCATGGCGCCTGAGACGGCGATGCCACTGCCGTCATATCCTGCACCAACGCCCCGTCCCGCCCCTTTGTTCCGTCCACGATGACTCGCTCGCCGGCATCGACACCGGACAGAATCTCAATCCCCTGCTCAAAGGTGCGCCCGATCTTGACCCATCGAAGACGTGCGACTCGGTCGCTGCCGACGACGAACAAACTCGCCAGCTCGCCCCGCTCGATGAAGGCCGATTTCGGGAGGAGCAGCGTCGTGGTCATCCCTTTTTCAAGGCGGAGCCGGCCTAACATTCCTGACTTGAGACCAGCCGTTTGGGGAAGCTCCACCTTCATTGTGAAGGTGTGAGTCTGGGGATCGCCGGCGGGAAGAATTTGCGAGACCTTCCCCTTGAGGGGATCGCTCCCCAGGGCATCGATGACCACCGGGACCGAGAACCCGACCGACACCACCCGCACGTCGCTCTCAGCCACGGTCGCTTCCAGCCGGAGTTGTTCAGGGTCTTCCATCTTGAGCAGCGGCTGCCCGGGGGAGGCCAGTTCACCGGTCTCAACTTTTTTTTCCGTGATGACACCGTCAAACGGTGCCTTCACGATCGTGTAGCTCAATTGTGCCAACACGGCCTTGCGCGCGGCCTCGGCCACCCGCAGCCCGCGCGTGGCATTCTCTAACTCCTGCTTCGACACCGCATCCTTCCGGTAAAGATCCTCCATACGGTGGCTGTGCGCTTGAGCATTCTCGAGCTCCGCCGACACCCGAGACAATTCCGCCTGGAGATCCCGATTGTCGAGCATCAGCAACGTCTGCCCTTTCCGTACGACACTGCCCTCGCGGACCAGCAGATTGTCGATAGTGCCCTGAATACGGCTGCTCAACGTCGCTTGATAGACCGCCGTCACCTGCCCCGTCACCTCGACGGTCACGGGAACCTGACTGGTCTTCACTTCGATCACCGGCACCTGAATGGCGGGCTGAATCGCCGTCACGGACGAGGTCTCTCCCGGCCGGGACGGCTCCTGCGACTGTCCGCAGCCCGACAGGACCAGGAGCACGAGACCCAGCCATCCGGCCTTCACAGACGCTTCGTTATTCCTGAACACCCAGCCTCCGCAAGAGAGTCATCATCGGACACCAGCCGGTAAAGGCCGACTGGATCAAATTCACCGCCACGAACGCCGTAAGATAATTATAGTAGGGATGGACCGTGGCGCCCAGCACAACCGCTAGAAGCACAACGCCTCCGGCGATGAACCGAAGCCATTGATTGATCGTCATCGCTTCTCACCTCCTCTCCGTTACCGGGTAAGAGGCGGACCGATGGAAAAGGATTCCTCAGCCTTGCAGTCCGAACAACTTGGCCAGATTGATCACGATCAGACTGACTGCGATCATGACCGTGATCGAAGCAGTGACCCGTCCCATGACAGTCGCCGGCAACCAGCCCCCGAGGCGCACACCCAGCACCATGCCGGTCAGGCTCCCCAGCAGTGCATAGGCTGTGAGTGGCCAGTTGATGGATCCGAATTGCAGATGCCCTACCACCCCGCCGATGGAAATCAGCGCAATGATGCTCAGAGACGTACCGACGGCCGATCGATTGGGAAATCCCAGGACCAGGATCAACGCCGGAACAACCATGAATCCGCCGCCCACCCCGAATAACCCGTTCATGATTCCCACCGCCAACCCGATCCCACCAACCTTCAGCCAGCAGGTGCGCGGGAACTGCGTCGCACAATTTTCTTCCCTGCCACTCTCCGGGGACACCGACCCGCGCCGCATCATCACGGTTCTGACCGCCAATAACAAGAGCCCGAACAGCACCAATAGAACTTCCTCGCGCACCAAGCGATGTCCGAACGCGCCGCCCCACGAGCCGATCGCGCCGGTCCAGCTGAATGCCGCCGCCGCCTTGGTCCTCACCAACCCCTGCCGACCATACTCCCACGCCCCGAACAGCGACGAGGTGGCCACAATCATGAGCGACATCGCCGCCGCCTGCTGCACGGGGATCCCGACGAGATAGACCATCAGCGGCAAACCCAGAATCGCGCCACCTGTCCCCGTCGCGCCAAGTTGCAAGCCGACGGGTATGCCGGCCAACACCGCACGCAACGCCTGGTCGATCATGTCACATCCTTCGTGACCGTGGCCACGCGATGCCCCCTCCCACTACCGATTACGCCGGCCCTTCCAACTTGGCGATCCCCATGGCTTTTAGGAGTACCTTCTCGTAATAGGGCTCGCTCACGCCTTTTTTCATCTGGCGCAAGAAATACTTCTCCAGCGCAATTTTGGCCAGATGCACCCACTTGCCGTTCTTCGCCCACGTCACATTGCGCGACGCCATTTGCGTCAACGCGACAAAGGCTACGCCGGTGTCCCCCATGTCGGCGAGACAGATCGCATTCCATGTTGCGGTTTCGCGTTTCGAATCGTTGTCGATGTCGGCCTTGATATTGTGCACCGCCGCCGACACCATCGACTCGATCATGTAGCCGGTCTTGGGCGCACCGGTCGGAATCGGAGTCTGCTCCACCGGCGGAATGGCCACACAGACCCCGACCGAATAGATATTCTTATACTTGGGATTCGCTTGGTAGGCATCGATATTCACAAATCCTTTGGGGTTGCACAGTCCTGGGGTCCCCGCCACCGCATCGACACCGGCGAACGGCGGGATGATCATCGAATACCGGAAGGGGACCTCCTGCCCTCCCTCCAGCAGGACTTTACCCGGCTGCACTTCTTTGATCGCGGTATTGCAGATCGGCGTGATCGAATGCTCGGCAAACTCATCCTCCATCATGCGGCGGGATGCACCCACGCCTGCGAGCCCCATAAGCCCGAGATAGGGTTCCGGCGTCACAAAATAGATCGGCACCTTTTTACGGAGCCGTTTCTTGCGGAGATCGGCATCCAGGATGAAGGCCATTTCATAGGCCGGACCGAAACAGGAGGCGCCTTGGGCCGCCCCCACCACAATCGGGCCAGGATCTTTGAGAAAGGCTTGATAACTCCCCCAGGCCTGCTCGGCATGGTCTACATTGCACACGGATTGTGTATACCCGCTCGGCCCCAGTCCATGCACCGCACCGAAGTTGAGTTTCGGTCCGGTGGCAATGATCAGGTAGTCATAGGGAACTTCGCCCTTTGAGGTGATCACACGATTCTGTTCCGGCTCAATCCGCTCGGCCATGGCGTGAATGTAGTCGACCCCCTTTTTCTCCAGCACCGGGCCTAGCGCAAAACTGATATCCTTTCGGGTTCGCCAGCCGACGGCCACCCACGGATTGGACGGTACGAAGTGGAAGGACTCCACATTCGATATCACCGTCACCGTATGTTTCTTCGCCAGCAATTCCCGGGCTTCATAGGCTGCCGGTAACCCGCCGATGGACGCTCCGATAATGACCACCCTTGCCATGCTTCACCTCCCTGTCAAAGTAGCGCGCTCCCTCCCCCC
>JACOEF010000810.1 GCA_024998705.1 Nitrospira sp. | reverse complement strand
GTTCCTCTCTGTGTTCTCCTCTTCAACACGCTCTTTCTCGTAACTCTCCCTCTCGCTAGTGTGGATGCCGCTTCGATAGATCCACCATCAGTGTCTGCTCCGAGCACGGTTGTCTCCCCATCGCCAGCTGAAGTTGTTGGACGAGTCCTCAGTGCCACGGATGCGAAGCCGATGCCTGGGCTGACCCTGCGCCTCAAGCTCAAGGTGGCGATCACGGATGCGGACGGGTATTTTCGGTTTCGCGATGCCCCGCTGGGCTATCAGCTCATCACCTTCGATCACGAATCACTCAAACGATTTAAAAAAGGTGCACATTTACATGCAGACCCTCTGCTGATCAATGTACAACCGGGACGTGTGAATGAAGTCCAACATCCCGCGTATATCGTGGAAGCCAGTTCTGATTTCCACCTGATTACTCCTGGGAAAGCCACCACTATCAAGCCCTCGCATATTCCCAACCTCCCGCTTGCGATTCCCGAAGGGACGGTGATTCGGGCAGATGACGGAGAGCCACAAACTAAGGTCGCCTTTACCGAACTGGCTCCTGATCGTGTACCGCCACTCCCGCCCCAGGCTGCGCCCCGCGTGGTCTATTTGGTCAGTTTTGAGCGCCCCTGGGGTGGCATGGCGAATAAACGCATCCCAATTACCTTTCCCAATAATCTGCACGCCGAACCTGGGACGAAAATGCAGTTTTGGTTTTATGAAAAAACCACGACTGCTGATCCGACTTCACATCAGTGGAAAGTGATGGGAAAGGGCCACGTAAGCCCTGACGGTAGGGAAATTATCCCCGATACAGGAACTGGCCAGGCTCAATTTTGCTACACGGCCGTCTCCGAGGAAGGCGACACCGGAGCATCTCGGACGTGTAATCCAGGCGACCCTCATTGTGCCAATCCCGGTGATCCGGTGGATGTCTCCTCTGGTGTGTTCTCGTATCAGAAAACGGATCTCGTGCTGCCAGGTGTGATTCCCGTGGACATCACTCGATACTATCGGACTATGGTCATCGGTATCGGCCGATTCGGGCAGGGTGGGAGTTTCAATTACGACCTCTTTGTGAAAACCGTCGGGACGACGCTCAGCCTGCAGACGCCTGATGTGAATCGATACATCTTTTCTCAAGGCGTCGATGGAAAATATCGCGACAGCACCTTCCCCCGGTGGCAAGGAGCGGTCTTTACGAAATTTATCGATGGGCACTACGAATTGCGCGTACGTGATGGAATGACCTGGGTGTTCAACAGTGCCGGCTGGCTTACGCAACAGCGTGACCGATACGGCAATCAGGTGACCATCACGAGAGACGCGGCAAACTTAGTCACTCAGATCCAAAACCCCGCTGGGAAGACGCTGACATTCACCTACAAGACCGTCAGCCGAGGCGATACGTTCTTTTCGGTGGTCGCATCGATTACGGACCCGCTTGGCCGTGTTTGGAGCTATGACTATAATGTCATCCGCACGGCACGGCTCGCGTCCGTCACGGACCCTATGGGGAATGTGACTACCTACGCCTATGGGACGGCAGGCCCTGCGCCCTATGCACCGACCGAAGGACTCCTCACCATTACTGATCCGAAAGGCATCACTTGGTTGAAGAACCAGTATGATAGCTCTGGCCGTGTCATCCGCCAGACATTGGCAAACGGAGCCACGTATACCTACACTTATACCCTGGCTGGAGCGACGATCACCCAAACCACCGTCACTGATCCTCGCGGGTATGCGACCACCTATCGATTCTCCCCAGTGCAGTATGTGTCTCAAATCGATGCGCCAGGACAATCGACGATTAATACCTATGATCCATCCACGAATCAGTTGCTTTCTGTCAAGGATGCCCTGAACCGCACGACCACGTACACATATGACGCCAATGGCAATGTCGCGTCGATTCAAACGCCGGAAGCGAATACGACGCAGTTCCAATATGAGCCCACCTACAGCCGCCTCACCCAAATTACCGATGCCATGACACCGGCCAATGTGACCCTGTTTGCCTACCCCTCGCTCACCCAAACCACGATCACCAATCCACTGGGAAAGGTGACCACCATTGCATATGACTCGGCCGGTCAGCCATTGTCGGTAACGGACCCGTTGACGCATCAAACGACGTTTGAATACGACAGCGCAGGAAATTTGACTGCCACGGTAGATGCCTTGGGTAATCGAGTGGAGCGCTATTACGATGCTGCCTCCCGATTGCTCGCGTTGCGAGATCCTCTAGGACGCTTCACCCGATTTCAGTATGACCCACTGAACCGGGTGACGATCATCCAAGATTCACTCGGTGGATTGACGCGATTCTCCTACGACGCCAACGGCAATGTCCTCTCGGTTACGGATGCCAAGAATCAGACGACGACCTATACCTACGATGTAATGGAGAGGCTCACGGCGCGAAAGGATACCTTGAACCGGCAGGAGACGTATCAGTACGATCGGCTGGGAAATCTGATTCAGTTCAAAGATCGCAAGAACCAGACAACGACTTTCGTCTATGACGGGTTGAATCGCCGCACCGGCGCGACCTATCCCGATGCCTCGGCGACTTTCGGCTACGATGCGATCAATCGCCTCATCAGCGTCAGCGATTCAGTTGGAGGCAATATCACGTGGGTCTATGACACCGTGAGCAGCGGCCATCATCCGCGCGTACAAGAGACCACCGCACCCGGTACCGTAACCGTCGAGTACGATGAGATTGGACGACGGCTCAAACTCAGTGCAACAGGACAGCCGGAGACCAGCTACACCTATGATAAGAATTCTCGTCTGAAGACCGTCACTCAGGGTTCACAGACCGTGACCCTGACGTACGACAATGCAGGGCGAAGAACGTCCCTGACCTATCCGAATGGGGTCGTAACCAGCTACGGGTACGATAATGCCAATCGACTACTCACGATTGGGCATGTGAAGACGCCGACAACGATTGAAGCGCTCACGTACACCTATGACAAGGGGGGAAACCGGATCACGCAATTGCGACAGAATGCCGCCGCCTCCAACCTTCCCACTGCCGTGGCCGCCACCACTATTGCCTATGATGCAGCCAATGAACTTACACGGTGGAATAGCGCGACGACGAATCTCACTTATGACAGCAACGGCAATCTCGCGACCGATACGCAAAGCGGGGTGACGACGACCTATACATGGGATGCGAGAAACAGACTGAGTGGAATCAGCCGAGCCGGGTTGACGGCGAGCTTCGCGTACGACGGGTTGGGACGCCGAAAGAGCAAGACCATCAACGGCACGACGACCGGATTCTGGTACGACGGCAGCGACATCTATGCCGAACTCACGGGGGCCACGCCCTCAGCGACCTACATTCGTGGACTGAGTATCGACGAGCCCTACATTCGCAAAAGCGCCAGTGATGAGTTTTATGAAACAGATGCGTTAGGAAGCTCGCTCGTGTTGACCAACTCAGCCGGGACAGCTCAGACCACGTACACGTATGAGCCTTTCGGGAACACGACCCAGACCGGGACCGCTAGCTCCAATGCATTTCAGTACACCGGACGAGAGAATGATGGCACGGGGCTCTTGTACTATCGAGCCCGATATTACAGTCCGAGGATACAGCGATTCATGGGAGAAGATCCATTTTCTGGCAATTACCTTATTCCGGAAAGTTTGAATCGGTATGCATATAGTCTGAACGATCCTGTTTCTTACGCAGATCCATCTGGACTAATTTCCCCTCAAGCTGTTGCTGCTTTAGGGGGAGCTTTATTCGGCGGCATCGGTGCTGCAAGTGGTGCCATCGCCCAAGGTATAACTCCTGGGTCTAATCCGCTCGCCTTTGCCGTGGTCACGGGAGTAGGAGTGTTGGGTGGAGCTGCCCAGGGATTTATTCTCAGTCTTGGTCCATTAGCTCCACCTTCTGCAGTTCTCGGTTCACATATTGCCGGCATTAACAATCTTGTTGCGCAGTGGATAACGGGAAGAAAAACGCTCAATTTTGGATCAGCGGTTGGCGCATTTATTGGAGGTGGTATTGGCGCTGCTTATAGAACAGCTGCTCAAGTGGCAATCCGTACTGGCCTTGGGGATGCTCTTTCAGCACCGATCGCAAATGCATTAGGTTCTGGATTAGGAAGTGCCGGCGCAGTCGGCTTACCACTCATACTGTCTACTATCGGCGGCCAAATAGGAACGCCGTAGAATTGAAGCCATCCAAACCAAAATATGAAAGCTATT
>JACOEF010000809.1 GCA_024998705.1 Nitrospira sp. | reverse complement strand
GGCGCCACAGATCGCCTCCGTGACCGGTATCTGGAAGGGCGCCGAGTTCATGGAACGTGAGGTCTACGACCTGATGGGCATCATCTTCGTCGGCCACCCCGATCTTCGGCGCATTCTCCTGCCGGAGGATTATGAGGAGGGACATCCCCTGCGGAAGGATTTCCCCGCCGAAGGACGTGGGTGGCGCAGCTCGTTCCCGTTCATTCCGCGCCTGGACGAAGCTCCGGAGGATCAAACAGAAGGGGAAGTTCCCGAACAGGAGAAGCAGGCGTACCTCGTCGCCGAACATCAGGGCGGCACGCGTCGCCGGGAAGAACTGTTGCTGAACATGGGCCCGCAACATCCCAGCACCCACGGCGTGCTCCGAGTCGTGCTGGAACTAGACGGTGAACGGATCGTAAAGGCCACGCCGGACCTCGGCTATTTGCATCGCGGTGTCGAGAAGTTGGCGGAAGGCCTGCACTATATGCAGATCATCCCGCATACCGACCGGCTCGACTATGTCTGTGCCATGACGAACAACTATGCCTACGTCCACGCGGTGGAGAAGCTGCTCGACATCACCGTGCCGGAACGGGCTGAATATGTCCGTACCATCGTCGCCGAGATGCAACGCATCATCGGCCATCTCTTCTGGCTCGGCACCCAGGCACTCGACATCGGAGCCATGACCGTCTTCTTCTGGACCTTCCGCGAACGCGAAGTGCTCCTGGACATGTTCGAGAAACTCTGCGGCGCACGGTTGACGTTGAACTACTATCGCATCGGCGGAGTGGATAGCGACTTCACTCCCGACCTCGTGGTCCGTCTGAAAGCGTTCTTGCAGACGTTCCCCGACAAGGTCAATGAATACAACCAACTACTCATGTCCAACCGGATCTGGGTCGGACGAACAAAAGATGTCGCCGTGATTTCTGCGGAAGACGCGATCAACTTCGGGCTCACCGGACCGACGCTCCGAGGATCGGGCGTCGATTACGACATCCGCAAATACGAACCCTACGGCGTCTACGACAAGGTCGAATGGGAAGTGCCGGTCGGCAAACGCGGCGACACCTACGATCGCTACTGGGTACGGATGGAAGAACTGCGGCAAAGCGCGAGGATCATCGCGCAATGTCTCGACCAGCTGCCGGAAGGGCCGATCATGGCGGATGTGCCGCATGTCGTTCCCCCGCCCAAGGCGAACGTCATGCGCGACATGGAAAGCCTGATTCACCACTTCATTATCTTTACGCAGGGGTTCAAACCGCCGAAGGGTGAAACCTACTGCGGCACTGAAGCACCCAAAGGAGAGCTCGGGTTTTTCATCGTCAGCGACGGAAGCCCGCGGCCCTATCGATCGAAGATTCGCGCGCCCTCGTTCATTCACATGGGCGCGTTCGACCACATGGCCCGGGGCTACCTGATCTCGGACATCATCACCATCTTCGGAACCTACGACATCGTGATGGGAGAATGTGATAGATGAGGGGGGGCAGGATACAGGGATGCTCACGCCTCATTCCGGCGCAGGCATAGGGACACGATAGATGCTGAAAGAGACGCACAAGACAGAGATCGAAGACATTCTAAGCCGCTATCCGGTCAAACGGTCTGCACTGTTGCCCCTCCTCTATCTGGCGCAGCGGGAACAGGGGTACATCACGGAAGGGGCGATGCAGGAAATCGCCGGGATTTTG